>NZ_WSPG01000015.1:0-89547 GCF_022819185.1 Morganella sp. HSTU-ASny43 | reverse complement strand
GATAAATATATTTTATTTTTATATTAAGCACATCAATAAAAATAAAGGCACCGCAGTGCCCTTATTTTCTTATTTAATGTGCACCACCGCCGCCGCCACCGGCAGTAAACGGTGGTTTGGCAAACCAGACCAGCAGCATCAGCACCAGGAAGACACCGGCAGAGAGCCAGAAAATCTCGTTCGCAGAGATAATCAGCCCCTGGTCGGTGATCACTTTTGCGATATAGGCCGATGATTGCTGCTGCGACATCCCCATTTCACCCAGCGTGTGATACATCTGCTGTGTATCCGGGCTGAACGGGTTGATATGCTCGGCAAAATTGGCGTGATGCATGGACTCCCGCTGTGTCCACATCGTGGTGGTGATCGATGTTCCGATAGCGCCGGCCAGTGTCCGCGTAAAGTTTGACAGGCTGGATGCCGACGCCATTTTCTCCGGCGGCAGGCCGGAAAGCGTAATGGTGGTCAGCGGCATAAAGAAACAGGCGATTGCCAGCCCCTGTACAAACTGCGGCCAGGCTGCGGCGGCAAAGTCCATTCCCGGCTCAAACGTATAGGCCCGCCAGTAGAAACAGACGGTATACATAATGAAGCTGAATGTCACAATGATCCGGTAATCCACTTTATGAGCATATTTGCCGATAAGCGGTGTGATCAGCAGCGGCAGAATACCGACCGGCGCGGAAGCCAGTCCCGCCCAGGTGGCAGTGTAGCCGAATACCCCCTGCAACAGCTGCGGCAGCAGAACAATGGTGCCGAAATAGAGCATATAAGCCAGACTGAGGCTGAGGCAACCTATTGTGAAGTTCCTGCTCTTAAACAGAGACAGGTCCACCACGGGGTGATCATCCGTCAGCTCCCAGACGATCAGGAAGGCGATGGCAACCACAGCTATCACGGTCAGGACAATAATCTCCGTCGAGTTAAACCAGTCCAGCTCTTTGCCCTGGTCGAGCATAATCTGCAGACAACCAACCCCCACCACCAGCAGGATCAGCCCGACAGTATCAATCGGACGGATTTCCGTTTTGGTTTCCCGGCCCTCCAGGGTTTTTGCGGTCAGCATCATGATCACAATCCCGAACGGCACGTTGATGAAGAAAATCCAGCCCCAGTGATAGTTGTCACTGATATAGCCGCCGAGGATAGGCCCGCAGATCGGCGCGATAACAATGGTGACTGACCAGAGTGCCAGCGCCATAGTGCGTTTTGCGGGAGGATAGTTATTGAGCAGCAGACTCTGTGACAGCGGGATCAGCGGCCCGGCCACCAGACCCTGGATCACGCGGAAGAAAATCAGCATGCCCAGGCTGTTGGAAATACCGCATAACCAGGAGGAGATGGCAAACAGCGCTGTTGACCACATAAACAGACGCACTTCGCCGATCCGCTTGGCCAGCCAGCCGGTGATCGGGATGGAGATGGCATTCGCCACCCCGAATGAGGTAATCACCCAGGTTCCCTGAGAGTTAGAAGAACCCAGGTTACCGGCGATCGTCGGGATCGCCACGTTGGCGATAGTGGAGTCGAGCACCTGCATGAAGGTCGCCAGTGACAGGGCGATAGTCATCCAGGCCAGTCTTGCTCCGGTCAGTGGCGCCTGCATAACCCTGACCCCTTACTGACCGGCATTGCGGCTGATAATCTCAGCGATCATCTGATCCGCCGGTTGCATATCAATGCTCAGGGCACTGGTATGATAGGCCGGATCGGTGCGCACGCTTTTCGACAGCACCGGGCCGTCAGTATTCTGTGTGTCCACCGTGACATCACCGGAAAGACCGATACGCAGCGGGTATTTCTCCAGCTGTGCCGGATCCAGCGCGATACGCACCGGCAGACGCTGTACTACTTTGATCCAGTTACCGCTGGCATTCTGCGCAGGCAGCAGGGAGAAGGCGCTGCCGGTGCCCATGTCCAGCCCGGTAACGGTACCGGTGAAGACCACTTTGTCGCCGTAGAAATCAGTAACCACTTTGGCCGGCTGCCCGATACGCATGGCGCTCAGTTGGGTTTCTTTAAAGTTGGCGTCAATCCACATACCGGTGGCCGGAACCACGGCCATCAGCGGGGTAGCAGGGGTGATTTGTGCACCGACCTGCACACTGCGCCGGGAGACATAACCGTCCACCGGACTGCGGATATCGGTCCGCTCCAGTGCCAGCCAGGCGTTACGCACTTCAGTGGCTGCCTGTTTCACTGCCGGCTGTTCGCTCAGCGGGGTATCGAGGATCACGGCTTTGTTGGCATTAAACTGCTCGGTGGCAACATCCAGCTGCGCTTTGGCGCTCACCACGGCTTCACGGGCGTGCTGAAGTTCTTCTTTGCCGATCACATTCTGTGCGCCCAGTACTTCACGACGGCGCAGGTCATTCTGCAGGCGGGTCAGTTCTGAACGGCGGACTTCAATACCGGCCAGCAACTGACGGCTGTTGATCATCTGCTGATGTGTCTGGCGGACACTGTTTGCCAGCGCAACCTGTGCTTTTTCCAGCGCCAGTCCGGCATCCCGTTTATCGAGCTGCACCAGCAGTGTTCCGGCGGTCACATAATCGGTATTATCCACACTGACAGTGGTGACACTGCCGGGAACCTGTGACATCACAATCACCTGGTTGCCGGTGACATAGGCGTTATCGGTCGATTCATGGTGGCGGAGCACCATAAACCAGTAAACGGTGTAAGCCGCACCCAGTAATACAAACAGTAATGTCAGTAACATCAGCGCATTACGGCGTTGTCGTTTTTTGTTACGGACTGGGGGCTGGACAGCCTGAGTTTCCTCACTGACACTCATCAGTTATCTCCGGATATTGTTCTTTTTTTAAGGTGTTGCATGACATAACCGCAACAAAGACAGGCTTGCTATTGTCGTCACTGTGATAAACGACAACCGCAAGCCCGGATGGTCAGCACATCAATTGATGGCAGAAATGTCAGCCTGTGAAGGATAAAGGATCCGGGCCAACAGAAAAGGTTTTTTTACATCTGCTTATTGAGAAAAGCTCTTATTCATTAACCTTAAACAATAAAAGGTTATTTAGTTGTCGCTCTTATCGAGCTGAATAAGCAGTTTGCGCATCAGCTTTTCCAGGTTTTTCTGTTCATCTTCGGCCAGTGCTGACCAGATATGACGCAATGCATCATGCTGAGGCGGCAGCAGACTGTGCAGAAAATCTGAGCCTTTCTCTGTCAGGTGCAGATGCAGACAGCGGCGGTCATTGTGGCTCTCTTTGCGCTCAATCCAGCCGTTTTTCTCGAGTTCATCCGCAATGCGGGTCGCATTGGTGCGGGAAGAGCCGAGTGCGGCGCTGAGTTCTGAAGGCTGAATGCTGTGAGATTCTTTAGTATCCAGAATCATCAGTGCCATGAATAACGTCTCATTGATGCCCTGAGATTTCAGCATATTGTTGCGTTTTTCTAATAATTTACTCTGAACGTGCATTGAAAGCCGGGTCAGTAAAATTTCCTGATACGGCAGATCGGCACCCAGATTCTTCTGTTGTGAGATCCGGCTGTTAAGCAATTCTTCTGTCGGTGTAAATGAACTTTCCATTATTGAGATACCTTATTAGTTTCTGTTGGTATGTTAACCCGGCTATGACCCGGTGAAATGACCGGCCAAAAGATTAATTTAACAATTATAGCAGGTTAATATCACTACATTTCTTTTGATAATGCCACCTGATTCATAAATTTTATGAATGTTAGTCACAAATATCACTTATTATTTAGCAAATCACTTACATTTTCATTACCGGGCGGCTGACTCTGATTATGCGTAATTTTTGCTTCATAAATTACGTCAATTTTTATTAGTGAACCATGATAATGAAGAATATCAAATGACCTTCATTGCCGTTATGGCAGTGATTATCGCTGTGGTATCTATTTTACGTGGTCAAAAATTATTTTCTTTGATTAACAGTGTTATTTGTAACTTTTAACGAAGGAATAATCCACAGGTGGTAGATTATTATGCGATGTTTGTTGGATTTTTGAGTGGAAAAAGCACCCGAAGGTGCTTTTTCCGGAGGAATCAGGTGTGTGATGGCTGCTGACGGGTAGGCGTTTCATCAGACTGCGGTACATCATACTTCTTCCCGGCAAGCCAGATCACCAGTCCCAGGGCACTGACTGCCGCGCCGCTGTAACAGACGCCATCCCAGCCATAGTGGCTGTAGGCATAGCCGGACAGCAGTGAACCGAATGCGCCGCCGCAGAAATAGCAGGTCATATAACCGGCGGTCAGACGGCTGCGTGCCTCCGGCATCATCCGGTAGAGGGTACTCTGATTGGTGACATGCACCGCCTGTACCGCCAGATCCAGTACCACCACCCCGGCCACAAAGGCTGCGACAGAATAACCGCTCAGCGCCAGCGGGATCCACGAGAGCAGAAGCAGCAGCAGACCGGCGCTGGTGGTCAGGCGGCCTTTGCCTTTATCGGCAAAACGCCCGGCCGGGCCTGCCATCAGGGCACCGGCGGCACCGGCGAGGCCGAACAGCCCGATAGTGCTCTCGGAATAATTAAACGGATCCGATGCCAGCAGGAAGGCCATAGACGTCCAGAGCAGGCCGAACGCGGCAAACACAATGGCACCGAGTGCCGCCCGGACACGCAGAACCGGAGTGCGGACAAACAGCACCACAATGGAGGCCAGCAACTGACCGTATTTCAGTTCAGACACCTGCTTATACTGCGGCAGGTGCAGATACAGGATCAGCGCCAGCAGAACCAGCAGCCCGGATGCAGCCCAGTAGACTGTCCGCCAGCCGCCGAATTCCGCCAGCACACCGGCGACGGTCCGTGCCAGCAGGATACCGAGCAGCAGGCCGCTCATAATAATCCCGACCGCCTTGCCGCGGTGCTGCGGTTTGGCGATAGTCGCCGCCAGCGGAATAAGAATCTGCGCCACCACGGAAAACATCCCGGCCAGTGCGGTGCCCAGCAGCAATTGCCAGAGGGTCTGTGACAGAGCAGAAATCACCAGCCCGATAGCTGACAGCAGTGTCATGGTGACAATCAGGTTACGGCGCTCGAATTTGTCCCCGAGCGGCACCAGAAACATCAGGCCGGCAGCATAACTGAGCTGGGCGGTGGTGACGATAAATCCGGCCATACCGGCGGTAACGCCGAATTGTGCGGCAATCGTCTCCAGTAAAGGCTGTGCATAATAGTTACTTGCGACTAACAACCCGGTTGCCATTGCCATCAGGCAGATAAGCTGAGGTGTCAGAACCGCATCAATAGTTTTCTTTTTCATGATTATTATAAGATTGATTGAGTATGAAATGATTACGGGTACTACGGAGCGCTACTATATAGAAAGCAGACCGGAAAGGGTATCGATTTTGTGAGGTTGATCACGTTTCGTTGAGGGTAAAAAAAAGCGGCCATATGACTATGGCCGCCGGGAGGCTTTTTCAGATCCGGTTATTTATCAGCGGCTTTGCGTGCCTGTTCAATCCAGCCGTCGAATTTTGCCTGATTGGCTTTAATCCAGGCATTGGCGTGGCGTTCAATATCCGCCTGCGAGTTTTCGCCGTTATGCATGCGCAGGTTCTGGGCGTTGATGGCCGAGACCGGCAGTTTCATGACAGCGAACAGCTCTGCGGCAGCCGGGTTCTGCTCAGCCCAGGCTTTGTTGGCTGCGATATGCATGGTGCTCGGCGGGAAGCCGTAGTTTTTACCGTTCGGCAGTTTGGTGTCAATTTTTTCGCCGTCCGGCATGGAGGAGAACGGTACTTCCAGCCAGACCACATCACGTCCCGGTTTCAGCACATCACTGATCCAGTACGGCGTCCAGGTATAGTAAAGCACCGGTTTGCCTTCTTTGTAACGGGTGATGGTGTCTGCCATCATCGCAGCGTAGTTCCCCTGGTTGTGCTCAACGGTGTCTGTCAGCTTATAGGCGTTCAGATGGTTGTTGATGGCGGCCTCACAGCCCCAGCCAGGGTTACAGCCGGTCAGATCCGCTTTACCGTTGCCGTTGCTGTCAAACAGTTTGGCGATTTCCGGGTCTTTCAGTTGTTCAATATTGGTGATGTGGTATTTCTCAGCGGTTTTCTTGTCAATCAGATACCCCTGAGCGGCGTTCACGACATAATCCCCTTTGCGGTAGAATTTATCGTCACCTCCGGCCGCTTTGTACTGGGAATTGTGCAGCGGCACCCAGCTTACTGCCATAAAGGTGGCATCACCGTTGGCGATTGACGCATAGGCTACGTTGTAATCCACTTCCTGAATCGGCTGCACGTCATAGCCGAGTTCTTCCAGTGCTTTGTTGACGATAAGGGTCTGAAAGGTTTCTTCAGTAATGGTGCTTTGTACAGGCAGCACTTTGACCCCTTTGCCCGGCTGCGCGGTGTCCGCGAAAGCCTGAGTACCAATGAGTGCCGATAAGGCGATTGCTGCGATTGCTGTCTTACGCATCGTTTTCCCTCTTGTTGTGCCTGCCGCCGCGATAACAGCGGCAGGGTGATAATGAGCGGGAGCGGAAGCCCCCTGCCGTGTGTTACGGCGCGCGGCGGAACGGACGGGTGATAAGCCCGGCTGGACCGGTGTGATACCAGCGGCGGCCGGCTTTGCTGCGGGAATCTTTCCCGAGTGATTGTGTCAGACGGTCAAGAATAATGGCGAGAATGACAATCCCCGCACCGCCGACAGACGCCAGCCCCATGTCGAGGCGGCCGATACCGCGCAGTACCATCTGTCCCAGACCGCCGACGGCGATCATGGAGGCGATAACCACCATTGACAGCGCCAGCATCAGCGTCTGGTTGATCCCGGCCATGATGGTCGGCATTGCCAGCGGCAGCTGGACTTTAAACAGCATCTGACGCGGATTGGCACCAAAGGATTCTGCGGCTTCGACCAGGTCAGCGGGCACCTGACGGATCCCGAGGATAGTCAGGCGGATCACCGGCGGCAGGGCGAAGATAATGGTCACCACCACACCCGGCACGTTACCGATACCGAACAGCATGACAATCGGCACCAGATAGACGAAAGCCGGTGTTGTCTGCATGGCATCAAGCAGCGGACGGATAAATTTCGCGGCGCGTTCATGGCGCGCCAGGGCAATACCGGTCGGTAACCCGATGATAATACAGAATATCAGGGCGGTCAGAACCAGTGACAGAGTCACCATTGCTTCATTCCATGCCCCGATGGCACCGATAAAGGTCAGTGATACCACCGTGGCAAGCCCCAGCCCTTTGCCGCTCATCTGCCAGGCAAGCAGGGCAAAGATAAGAATGGCGATCGGCGCCGGAATGGCGGTCAGACCCTGTTCAAAGGTGGTGAGCACAAAATCGATCGGCACACGGATACCCTGAAAGACCGGACGGAAGTGCAGCACAATCCAGTTGATGGCATCGGTCACCCAGCTGTCAAACGGGATCAGCGAGTGGTCAAACGGGTTTGCCCAGTCAAAAGCGGGGCCGGTATCTGCCGGTGCGGCATCCAGCCAGTCACTGCCGCTGTCCGCAGCGCCACCCCACGGGTCGGCATCCGCACCGCCGGTATCGGCGGTACTTCCCCACGGATCACTGCTGTCTGCGGCGTCAGGGGCTGTTTGTGCTGATGAAGGATCCGGCTCTGATGTTGCCGCCCACGGATCCAGTTCTGTATCCTGTTGATTATTCCGGCTCATTCGGCGTCTCCTTATCTAAAGCCTGCAGCAGCATCCCTTTTGAGATAACCCCGGCATAGCGGTTGTTGTTGCCGACCACCGGAACAGCACACGGTGACTGCGCGACAACGGTCAGCAGCTCATTGAGCGGCGTGTCGGCGCTGACCGCCTGCGGTTCGCTCAGAATGGCGTCTGTGATAGGTTTTTTCGCTTTCAGTGCCGCCTCCAGCGAGGCAACAGAAACAATACCGGCAAACTTTTGTCCGCGTTCAATCAGATAGCCGTATTCACGGTCATCATCATTGAGGACTTTCAGTGCCGAACGCGGGCCGAAGCCCGGCGCGACATGCAGCAGCGCATCCGCGCGGCGGCGGGCAATATCTTTGGCGCTGAACACATGACTGATATCCACACCACGGAAGAAGGTACGGACATAATCATTAGCCGGATTATTGAGGATCTCATCCGGGGTGCCGACCTGCACCACCACGCCGCCCTGCATAATGGCGATACGGTCGCCGATACGCATGGCCTCGTCGAGGTCATGGGAAATAAACACGATGGTGCGCTGTTTGTCGCCCTGGAGGCTCAGCAGCTCATCCTGCATCTCGGTGCGGATCAGCGGGTCAAGGGCGGAGAACGCCTCATCCATCAGCAGGATATCCGGGTCATTAGCCAGCGCACGGGCAAGCCCGATCCGCTGACGCATCCCGCCGGACAGCTCATCCGGATAAGAATTTGCCCACTGCTCCAGGTTGACCTGTTTCAGCGCATCCAGTGCACGGTCGTGGCGTTCCGCTTTGCTCATCCCGGCCAGTTCCAGGCCGAATGCGGTATTATCGATCACCGACATATGCGGCATCAGAGCAAAGGACTGAAACACCATGCTGATTTTTTTACGCCGTACCTCACGCAGTGCCTGATCGGAAATCACAGCGATATCTTCGCCGTCAATCAGCACCTGGCCGCGGGTCGGTTCTATCAGGCGATTGAGAAGACGAACTAAGGTGGATTTCCCTGAACCGCTCAGTCCCATGATGACGAATATTTCGCCTTCTTCAATGGCCAGATTGGCGTCCTGTACGCCGACGGTAGCACCGGTCTTTTCAAAGATATGTTCTTTGTCCAGGCCCTGTTCTAATAATTCAAATGCCTGTTTCGGGTGCTCACCGAATATTTTATAAAGATTTTTAACTTCGAGTTTTATTGCCATGCAGTATATCCATTCAGAATAACGTGGATGTGAAATGGGTAAATGTGGAGCCTCTCCCTGAAAAAAAACGTTATTTACCCTAGCATACGAGATAATGCTGACAACCCCTTGTTTATGAGAATTAATCAAAAAGAACGGATATATTTTTAGTGTAAAATCACCGGGATCTGCTAAATATCTTATTTTATTAATATGTGAATAATCTGCGGGAAATAAGAAAGGAAGAGTACCGGAAAGTTAACCAGGCACTTGTTTTAACCGCTTTTTATCCGGAATGCCTGAAAAGGGAATATGATGATATTTTGCCGGATAATCCCGGCATCAGTAAGTTGTGAGATTCATCGCGAAAACAGGGAAAAAAAATCACGCCACATTAGATATGTTTATTAATAATAATGTGTAATTAATGGTGCAATAACGGATATTTCGCTTAAGTAAGAAAACAATTCGATAAAAACATCATGATAACCGTAAAATACCCCCGTAAAAATTGATGATTCAGGTTGTTTTGTGAGCGAAAAATGCACTGATATAAATATGCTGCAATATCAGTGCATTAATAAAACCGGTGTTTACAGTGTAATACTTAAACGGAAGTGATTGATTTAAAAATCCCAGTCTTCATCTTCTGTGTTCACTGCTTTACCAATCACATAAGAAGAGCCGGATCCGGAAAAGAAATCGTGATTCTCGTTGGCATCCGGTGACAGCGCCGATAATATTGCCGGGCTGACATCCGTCACACTCTCCGGAAACAGTGCTTCATAGCCTAAGTTCATCAGTGCCTTATTGGCGTTGTAATGCAGGAATTTAATCACATCCTCAGACCATCCGGCTCCGTCATATAATTTCCGCGTATAACTGACTTCATTTTCGTATAAATCAAATAACAGACTGAAGGTAAATTCCTTTATTTCTTTGCGGGTTTGTTCGTCATAATTCTGTAATGAACGCTGGAATTTATAGCCGATATAATAGCCGTGTACTGCTTCATCCCGGATAATCAGGCGGATAAGATCGGCGGTATTCGTCAGTTTGGCGCGGCTTGACCAGTACATCGGTAAATAAAATCCGGAATAGAATAAGAAGGATTCCAGAAACACGCTGGCGACTTTCTTTTTCAGCGGGTGCGGGTCACGGTAATAGCCGAGGATAATCGCTGCTTTATTTTGCAGGGTCGGTTCCTCTTCACTCCAGCGGTAGGCGTCATCAATCTCCTGTGTGGAGCAGAGCGTGGAGAAAACCGAGCTGTAAGAGCGGGCATGCACCGCTTCCATAAAGCTGATATTGGAGAGCACGGCTTCTTCATGCGGTGTCAGGGCATCCGGGATAAGCGCCGGTGCGCCGACCGTGTTCTGAATGGTATCCAGCAGGGTCAGCCCGGTGAACACGCGGATGGTCAGCTGTTTCTCTGCCGGGGTCAGTGTCTGCCACGACGGAATGTCATTGGAGAGCGGTACTTTTTCCGGCAGCCAGAAGTTGCTGGTCAGGCGGTTCCAGACCTCGAGATCTTTGTCATCCTCAATCCGGTTCCAGTTAATCGCGGAAATGCGGCTTAATGTGGTCATGATAATATCCTGATATAAAACGGTTTATACGGCGCAGGAAACACAGCCCGCCACTTCGGTGCCTTCCAGCGCAGACTGACGCAGACGCACGTAATAGAGGGTTTTTATCCCTTTGCGCCAGGCATAAATCTGTGCGCGGTTGATATCGCGGGTGGACGCCTCATCACTGAAAAAGAGGGTGAGGGATAAGCCCTGATCAACATGCTGCGTGGCGGCGGCGTAAGTATCGATAATCTTTTCCGGCCCGATTTCGTAGGCATCCCGGTAATACTCAAGGTTATCGTTAGTCATAAAGGCGGCCGGGTAATAGACACGGCCGAGCTTGCCTTCTTTACGGATCTCAATACGGGCCACAATCGGGTGAATGGAGGAGGTCGCGTGATTGATATAGGAAATCGATCCGGTCGGTGCGACTGCCTGTAAATTCTGGTTGTACAGCCCGTGCGCCATCACACTCTCTTTCAGCTGCTGCCAGTCCGCCTGTGACGGAACGGCAATTCCGGCATCAGCAAACAGGGCGCGGACTTTTTCTGTCGCCGGTTCCCATTTCTGTGTGATGTATTTACTGAAATACTCCCCGCTGGCATAGGCAGACTGCTCAAAATTGCGGAAGGTCTGCTGCCGCTCAATTGCCAGCTGGTTGGAGGCTTTCAGGGCATAATAGGCGATGGTTAAGAAATAGATATTGGTGAAATCAATACCTTCTTCTGAACCATAATGAATATGCTCCCGCGCCAGATAACCGTGCAGGTTCATTTGCCCGAGCCCGATAGCATGAGAGCCCCGGTTGCCGTGATCGATGGACGGCACACTGCGGATCTGACTCATATCTGACACCGAGGTCAGCCCGCGCACGGCGATTTCAACAGAGCGGGCGAAATCCGGGGAATCCATCATTTTCGCGATGTTCAGCGAGCCGAGGTTACAGCTGATATCACGCCCGGTATGGCGGTAACTGAGGTCGTCGTTGTATTCGCTGGCACTGTTGACCTGGAGGATCTCCGAGCAGAGGTTGCTCATATTAATGTAACCAGCGACCGGGTTTGCACGGTTCACATTATCCTCAAACATAATATAGGGATAACCGGATTCAAACTGGATCTCCGCCAGGATGCGGAAAAACTCACGGGCATTGATTTTGCGTTTGCGGATGGCCTTGTTATTCACCATGTCCGCATAGTGCTCTGTGATGCTCAGTTCTGACATCGGTTTGCCGTAAATCCGCGCCACATCGTACGGGGAGAAGAGGTACATCGGCTCGTTATTTTTGGCCAGCTCAAAGGTGATATCCGGGATCACCACGCCGAGAGACAGGGTCTTGATACGGATTTTTTCATCCGCATTTTCCCGTTTGGTATCGAGAAACGTGAGGATATCCGGATGGTGTGCATGCAGATATACCGCCCCGGCTCCCTGGCGCGCGCCCAGCTGATTGGCATAGGAAAAGGCATCTTCCAGCATCTTCATCACCGGCACCACGCCGCTGGACTGGTTTTCAATCAGTTTGATCGGCGCACCGGACTCACGCAGGTTAGTCAGCAAAAATGCCACACCGCCGCCGCGTTTGGAGAGTTGCAGGGCCGAGTTCACACTGCGTCCGATGGATTCCATATTGTCTTCAATACGCAGCAGGAAGCAGGAGACAAACTCCCCGCGCTGCTTTTTGCCGCAGTTGAGGAAGGTCGGGGTGGCGGGCTGGAAACGTCCGCTGATGATTTCCTCCAGCAGATGCTCTGCCAGTTGCGTATCTCCCCGCGCCAGTGTCAGCGCCACCATACAGACGCGATCTTCAAACCGCTCCAGATAGCGCTGGCCGTCAAAGGTTTTCAGGGTATAGCCGGTGTAATATTTCAGGGCAC
Organism: Morganella sp. HSTU-ASny43; assembly: GCF_022819185.1. Taxonomy (NCBI): domain Bacteria; kingdom Pseudomonadati; phylum Pseudomonadota; class Gammaproteobacteria; order Enterobacterales; family Morganellaceae; genus Morganella; species Morganella sp. HSTU-ASny43. Next base: position 77,271 of record NZ_WSPG01000015.1, on the reverse strand, counting down.
CGAGGAAGGTCGCAAAGCGGAATTTTTTGCTGTACGCCAGCCGGAACAGATTTTTAATAAATTCAAAATCATATTGTCCGATGACGTCAGCTTCGTAATAGTTTTCATTAATCAGAAAATCGAGCTTTTCCCGCAGATTGTGGAAAAACACGGTGTTCTGATTCACATGCTGGCGGAAGTAGTGGTGCGCCGCCGTGACATCTTTATCAAACTGGATCCTGCCCTCTGCATCATACAGGTTGAGCATGGCATTCAGGGCGTGGTAATCCGTGTATTCAGTGGTCATCGTGTTATCCCGGAATCAGGTAAGCAGCACTCAGCAGGCGGTCTCAGCGGCCTGCTGCTGCCAGAATTGGTGTAAGCCGCGGCGGACGTTATCGACATCCGCCTGTGTGCCGAGCAGTTCAAAACGGTATAAAAACGGCACCTGACATTTGGCGGCGATAATGTCACCGGCGATGGCATAAGCGCGGCCAAAGTTGGTATTTCCGGCGGCAATCACACCACGCAGCAGTGCCCGGTTCTCAGGCCGGTTGAGAAAGCGGATCACCGGACGCGGCACCGCGCTGCTGTGATGGCCGCCGCCGTAGGTCGGCACCAGCAGCACAAAGGGCTGAGTGGCGGTAAGGTCACCATCTTCCGGCAGCCGTGTGGCCGGGATCCCCAGTTTTTCCGTGAAACGGTGACAGGTTTCTGAACGGGTGGAGAAATAAATCAGTGCCTGTGTAGTCATGGTGCCTCCGGCGTGTGCGGTTCAGAGGGCGGCAAGCTTGTCGGGACGGAACCCGGCCCAGTGATCCTGACCGGCGATCACCACCGGCACCTGCTGATATCCCAGTGTGCGGACGTGCTGATACGCCTGCTCATCCTGAGTGATATCAATGATACTGAACGGAATATTTTTCCGTGTCAGCATCTGGTAGGTGGCATTGCACTGCACACAATCGGGTTTGCTGTAGATAGTCACTGTCATGGCGGTTTCCCGTGGTTATCGCTGCCCGTTATGAGCAGATATCGTGGGTTGACTGTGTTTTGAATACTATATGTAGATATTAAATATATCAACCACACTATATATAGTGTTTTTGTATTTTGAATGATTATCACTATTATTAATCCGGATGTGAGTAAATGCATGATGAACTGTCTGCACGGTGAATATGAGGAGGGGGAAAATCCACAGCGACAAATGTCCCCGTCAGGCGTACAATAAAAAAATCTGAACTGTCTTTTGCAGACAGCTGAATTTATTGGCATCTGAACTGAAATCACACATTTATTATGGAATTAGCTCCGTCTTCCCGAACTATCCGCACACTCCTTGCTTCTGATACCCCGCTGATTGATGTCCGCGCACCGGTTGAATTCTGCCAGGGAGCCATGCCTGCCTCACACAATCTGCCGCTGATGAATGATGAGGAGCGGGCCGCTGTCGGCACCTGTTATAAGCAGCAAGGCGCTGAAAAGGCGCTGGCGCTGGGGTATCAGCTGGTAAACGGTGAGCGCCGTGAACAGCGGATAGCAGCCTGGCTGGCGGCCTGTGCGGATTATCCGCAGGGCTATCTCTGCTGTGCCCGGGGCGGCCAGCGTTCACATATCGTGCAGCAGTGGCTGCGGGATGCGGGAACGGAATACCCGCTGATCACCGGCGGTTACAAAGCACTGCGTCAGGCGGTGATTCAGGTGACGGAAGAGCTGGTGGCGCGTCCGGTGATCCTGATCGGCGGCTGTACCGGCAGCGGTAAAACCACGCTGGTGGGCGAACTGGCGGACGGTATCGACCTGGAAGGACTGGCGCATCACCGCGGATCGTCTTTCGGGCGCACGCTGGAGGCGCAGTTTGCCCAGGCGACATTTGAAAACCATCTCGCTGCCGCCATGATAAAAAAAGAAAACGCCGGGACCCGCTGGGTGCTGGAGGATGAAGGCCGCGCCATCGGTGCCAACGGCCTGCCGGAGCCGCTGCGGGTGCAAATGGCACTGGCTTCGCTGGTGGTGGTGGAAGATCCGTTTGAGCGCCGTCTGGAACGGCTGAAAGAAGAATATTTTGACCGCATGACTCATGATTTCACCGCCGCATACGGTGAGGAAAAGGGGCGTGAGGCATACAGTGAGTATCTGCATCACGGGCTGTCAGCTATCCGGCGGCGGCTCGGCACGCAGCGGGCGGCGGAACTGACCGCGCTGCTCGACAGTGCACTTGCCGAGCAGTGGCGCAGCGGCAATACCGAAGCTCACTTCTCGTGGCTGTGTCCGCTGCTGGAAGAATATTACGACCCGATGTACCGCTATCAGCTGAGCAAAAAAACCGACCGCATCCTCTTTCGCGGCACCTATGAAGCCGTCGCTGACTGGCTGAAATAATCCGCCGTCTCATCATTCGTCACAAAGCTGTTCACCGGGGTATCATTTTCCGGTGAACTGACTTGCATGAATTCATTTGCCTCGTTATTTTCTCTGTTGTGAGATGAATGACGTAAATGATGTTTGTCTCTTTATCATAATTAGGTTTTGCTATAGCAAAACCAGCACAAAGGGCAGACGTATGGCAACGACTTATATAAAGGCTCCGGCCGGATTTCCCCGCCGTTATATCATTATCAGCGCGGATGAGCAGGGGATCACTGAACTGGGATTTGATGATACTGCGCCGGCACAGACAGACAGTGATAACCCGCATATCAGACAGTGTATTCATGAGCTGGATGAATATTTCGCCGGGAAACGGCAGGATTTCAGTGTGAAACTCAATCCGCACGGTACGGAATTCCAGACCCGGGTGTGGGCGCAGTTATCAACTATTCCGTTTGCGATCACCTGGTCTTATAAAGATCTGGCGCTGAAGCTGGGCTCTGCCAATTACTGCCGCGCGGTTGGTATGGCAAACGGGCGTAACCCTGTTTGTCTGATTATTCCGTGCCACCGGGTGATTGCACACGACGGTTCAATGGGCGGATACAGCAGCGGGCTGGATATTAAGCAGTGGCTGTTGCGCCATGAGGGAATTATCTGAGTAAAAAGGTGGCAAATGTTGCTGACCGTTGAAATAACCAGGACAAATCCTCTGGTATATCAGCGGAATATCTCTCACAATGACGTTATCCGGCGGGTAGTTTAGTATCGAACCAGATTGCCCGGCAGGATCAATACAGTCTGAAAACGACTGGCCGGGTACTGATGAAGTACTATCACTTGTTAAAGGGTTTTTTTGAATGTCAAAGCGCAAAGGTAACGTGAAGTGGTTTAACGAAGCAAAAGGTTTCGGTTTTATCACTCCGGAAGACGGCAGCAAAGATGTGTTTGTTCACTTCTCTGCAATTCTGAACGACGGTTTCAAAACACTGGCAGAAGGCCAGAAAGTGGAATTTGAAATCGTTGATGGCGCTAAAGGCCCGTCTGCTGCAAACGTTGTCTCGATTTAAGTTGTAACACGCTATACCGTAGCTGTTATTTTAATTCGACATTATCGTGACGAAAACCCGTTACTCACCATAGTAACGGGTTTTTTTATATCAGCGCCGGTTGGCGACCTGGCTGAGCCAGACACTGCCGATCACCACGATAACCCCCGCACACTGTAACAGGCTCAGTTGCTGATCCAGCACAAACCAGCCCAGCAGTACCGCCGTCAGCGGACTGAGAAAACCGAGCGATGCCACGGAATTCGGCCCGAGGATTGCCAGTCCGCGAAACCAGAACAGATAGGTCAGCGCCGCGCCAATCAGCCCCAGATACAATAATCCGCTGATATTGAGCAGCGTCAGCGGCGGCAGTGCCGGTTCAAGCAGCAGAGAGACCGGCAGCAGCAGTAATCCGCCTGCGGTGAGCTGCCAGGTGGTAAAGGTCAGCGGTGAGACATTCGGCTGCCAGCGGCGGCTCAGCACGGTACCGGCGGCCATGGAGAACGCACCTGCTAACCCGGCAATAATACCGATGGTGTCGAGTTTTGCCTGCGGTGTCAGTAACAGCAGTGCCACCCCGCCTATCCCGCACAGTGCGCCGAGCACTGCCAGCGGCTTCAGTACATTGCCCAGCACCATGCGGGAGAGCAGCAGCACAATCAGCGGCTGAATAGCGCCGACGGTCGCAGCCACGCCACCCGGCAGACGATAGGCCGAGACAAACAGCAGCCACCAGAACACCGCGAAGTTCAGTGCCCCGAGCACGAAAATCCGCCCCCACCAGATCCCTTTAGGTAACTGGCGGATAAACAGCATCAGCAGCAGACCGGCGGGTAAGGCACGCAGCATGGCAACAGTCATCGGATAACCAGCGGGCAGCATTTCGGTGGTCACCAGATAGGTACTGCCCCAGACGGCGGGAGCGAGTGCTGTCAGACATAAAACGCCACTACGTTTCATAATTTACTCATTAATAATGTGATATGGAACGCATCATAATCCGCATCAGTTGCAGTGGGAATAGCGGCAGCGGGGCAGAGCACAAAAGACATATATCATTGGTTTTTTTTCCGGTCAGATAAAACGCCGGTAACGGGCAGGCGAACGAAAAGCGTAAGCGCCATGGATGGCGCGATCCGAGCGCACAAGGATGTGTTTACAGCGACTTTTCGTTTTGCCCGTTACCAGCGTTATCACCGGATCGGCATAAAAAAACCGCCGTTTTTCAGCGGCGGTTTCAGGTATTCACAGAATGGCGGGAAATTACTTAACTTCTTCGCCTTTGGCCTGCAAATCAGCATGGTAAGAAGAGCGGACAAACGGGCCGCAGGCGGCGTGAGTGAAGCCCATCGCCATTGCTTCGGCTTTCATTTCCTCAAACTCTTCCGGGCTGACATAACGCTGAACCGGCAGATGGTGACGGCTCGGCTGGAGATACTGCCCCAGGGTCAGCATGGTCACGCCGTGACGGCGCAGGTCGCGCATCACATCGAGGATCTCTTCATTGGTTTCGCCTAAGCCGACCATCAGGCCGGATTTGGTCGGGATCTCCGGATGGGCTTCTTTAAAGCGTTCCAGCAGTTTCAGTGACCACTCATAGTTAGCGCCCGGGCGCACCTGACGGTAAATACGCGGTACGTTTTCCAGGTTGTGGTTGAAGACATCCGGCGGAGTGGCGGTCAGGATTTCCAGTGCTTTATCCATACGGCCGCGGAAGTCCGGCACCAGGGTTTCAATTTTAATCGCCGGGCTGTGGTCGCGGATAGCGGTGATACAGTCAGCAAAGTGCTGTGCGCCGCCGTCACGCAGGTCATCACGGTCAACAGAGGTGATCACCACATAACGCAGTCCCATATCTTTGATGGTCTGACCGAGTTTCTGTGGTTCGTTGGCATCCGGTGCATTCGGACGGCCGTGGGCAACGTCACAGAACGGGCAGCGGCGGGTGCAGATAGCCCCGAGGATCATAAACGTGGCGGTACCGTGGTTAAAGCATTCGCTCAGGTTCGGGCAGGAGGCTTCCTCACAGACAGAATGCAGGCCGTTACGGCGCATTGCATCTTTGATCCCTTTGATTTTATGGGAATCAGCCGGAAGTTTGATTTTCATCCAGCTTGGTTTGCGTAATCGTTCGGTCGTCTCTGATACCAGGTTTTTGACCGGGATAAGCGCCATTTTATCGGCATCACGGTATTTGATACCGCGTTCCATCTGAATTGGTTTACTCATGTTTATGTCATTTCCGGTTAGATTCATCGGATAGTGATTGATGAGTGCCGTGGTGACGGCCTGTCTGCTGAATGTAACGAAGTCATCAATCTTTTAAAAATCTTTTTAAAAATGTTAAAAAAATTATATCACTATTCTGCGGCAAGTTGGAATCCTAATTGCCGGCAGAATTGTGCGGTCAGCACGGGCTGAACATCCGCAAGGGTAATACCGGGAACAAAATCAGCCATTTGTGTCATGGCGAGACCGGCATAGCCACACGGATTAATACGGTGAAAAGGCTCGAGATCCATATTGATATTGAGCGCCAGGCCGTGGAATGAGCGGCCGTTGCGGATCCGCAGACCGAGTGAACAGATTTTGTTACCCGCCACATAAACACCGGGCGCATCCGGGCGCGGGTAAGCGTCAATATTCCACTGTTTCAGGGTCTCAACCACTGAATTTTCCAGCGCGGTTACCAGTTCGCGCACACCGATTTTGTCGCGTTTGAGATCAATCATCACATACATGACCTGCTGTCCCGGGCCGTGGTAGGTCACCTGGCCGCCGCGATCAGACTGGATCACCGGGATATCACCGGGGGAGATAACATGTTCGGCTTTCCCTGCCTGGCCCTGGGTAAAAACGCGCTCATGCTCGACCAGCCAGATCTCGTTACCGGTTTCCGCCGTACGCTGTTCGGTAAATTGGTGCATGGCTTCAGAGACAGGATGATAAGGCCGCAGGCCCAGCTGACGTAAAATAATGGTGTTATTTTGCAAAATGGTATCTTCAGTTCGGTATGCCGGGCCAGCAGTATAACGCGCACGGCAAATGCGTACCAGTGATGCGCATAAAATGTTCAGAGGGATAAAAAAAAGCCGCCCGGAAAGGCGGCCTGAAATGATGAAGAAATGACGGTGTTACAACACCATTCTGACGCGCTCTAACGCGCCTAATTCTTCGTACAGATTCTCGATCTGCTCAATGTGTGTCGCATCAATGGTGACAGAAACGGAATGATAGGTTCCTTTGCTGCTTGGTTTGATTGACGGACTGTAGTCACCCGGCGCGTGGCGCTGAATCACTTCCAGAACATCATTCACTAATTCCGGTTCAGCGGCACCCATCACTTTGTAGGTAAATGAGCAGGGGAACTCTAACAGTTCATTGAGTTTGGTTTTCATGGGTGCTCCTTAATAAAGCAAAACGTCAGATGAACTAAATATGGGGATAGTTCATCTGATTTCAAGTCTCAGCCGAACCAGCGGTGAAACAGCAGGCGGATGTAGTCGATCAGACGGCTGAAGAAGTTCCCTTCCGGTACCGCTTCCGTCACGACCAGCGGCCGTGTTTCAATGATCTGGTTGTCGAGCTGGAAATTAATGGTACCGACCACCTGGTTTTTCGCCAGCGGCGCATGCAGCTCCGGATCGGTCAGGACAAAACCGGCTTTCAGATCTTTCAGGCGGCCGCGCGGAATGGTGATATAAACATCATTTTCCACTCCTAACTGCACTTTGTCTTTATCACCGAACCAGACGATTTCAGACACCAGCGGGTTGTCTTTCTGCATCGGTCTGACCGTTTCGAAGAAACGGAAGCCCCAGGTGAGCAGTTTCTTGCTTTCCGCATTACGGGCTTTAGCCGATTTGGTGCCCATCACCACGGAGATCAGACGCATATCCCCTTCGGTGGCGGAAGCGACCAGGTTATAACCCGCGCCGTTGGTGTGACCGGTTTTAATCCCGTCCGCATTCAGGCTCTTATCACCCAGCAGGTCGTTACGGTTTTGCTGGGTAATATTATTATAGGTGAATGAGCGCTCTTTATAGATAGCATATTCATTCGGCACGTCGCGGATCATTGCCTGACCAATCAGCGCCATATCCCGCGCACTGCTGTACTGGCCGTCGGCATCGAGGCCGTGAACGGTTTTAAAGTGGGTATTTTTCAGACCAAGCTGCGCCACATACTGGTTCATCTGGCCGACAAACGTGTCCTGATCACCGGCAACAAACTCGGCCATCGCCACACAGGCATCATTACCGGACTGCAGGTTGATACCGCGTGTGAGATCCGCCACGCTGACGCGCTCGCCCGGTTTGAGGAACATCAGCGAGGAGCCGCGGAATACCGGGTTACCGGTTGCCCAGGCGTTTTCCCCGATAGTGACCATGGTGTCCGGCGTAAATTTACCGGTGTTCATTGCCTGGCCGATGACATAGCTGGTCATCATTTTGGTCAGACTGGCCGGATCACGGCGGACATCGGCATTTTTCTCCGCCAGCACTTTGCCGGAGTGGTAATCCATCAGAATATAGGATTCCGCTTCAATATCCGGAACAGGCGGGATGGTGGTATTCAGATTCGGAACATCAGCGGCAGAAGCTGCGGCGCTCAGTGCCAGGGTCAGACCGAAAGCGGCCAGGCGCCCGGCGCGGTGTTGATAAGTCGTTGCGTATTTCATGAGTGTTAAAACAACATTGATGATGCCGGTGAAAAAGAAACGCTATCATAGCAAAACTGCTATGATAGCGCGTAGTGTTATCACTGCCTGTTTTTAAGGTGCAAGGATAAATGAATTCATATTCAGCTGCTGCTGAAGGCGTCCCTGTACTTCGGCGGCCCGTTCACGGCTGGTAAACGGCCCCAGCTGGACACGGAATATATCACCGGAGGATTCTGTCATACCGGGCACACCCAGTTTATCGCTGAGCTCTTTCTGCCACTGTGTTGCGCGTTCCGCACTTGCCACAGCACCCACCTGGACGCGGTAACCGCTGACAGCGACCTGCTGCGGTGCGGGTGCGGCGGTGTTTTCAGTTTGGGCTTCTGCCGGTGCTGCGGGCTGTTTCACGGTCGGGATCAGTGCGGATTCCGGCTGCGGCTGTGCCATAACAGGACGGCTGTTGATCGGCACCACCGGGGTGGTATTGGTCACCGGCGTACCGAGAGCACTGGTTTTGCCCAGTTCAGGGCGGCCCGGCAGGGCATAGCTCTGTTTGGCTACCACGGTACCGACAGTCCCGGAGCCGCTCAGCGAGCCGTCTTCCGCAACCACAATCGGGTCAATTTTAATTTTGGTATTCGGCAGCAGGTTCAGGCGATCTGCGACAGCGCGGGAAAGCCCGATCTGTTTGCCCGGCATATACGGGCCGCGATCGTTAATCCGCACCACCATCATGCGGTTATTCGCCATATTGGTGATCCGCGCATAGCCGGGGATTGGCAGCGTCGGGTGGGATGCGGTCAGTTCGGCGCTGTTGACGATTTCGCCGGTAGCGGTCCGGTTACCGTTCTGGGCCTGACCATAAATCCAGGCATATCCCTGCTGACTGAAGTTTTCCGGATCACGGACAATCTGATACTGCTGACCATTACGGACGTAATCATTATTCGCGCCCGGATGCAGCGGCTCGTAGGCCGGTACGGCGCCGAGAATCTCTTTTGCCGGGCCCGGCGGCGGTGTCTGTTTGACCGGCGGCTGCACTGACGGGCAACCTGCCAGCAACGCGGCCATCGCTGTGACCGCAATCCATTGTAAACGCATGAAAACCTCGTAATGTATTATAAGCTTTTTGACAGCATCTTACGGTGTGTATGAATTGACATGACAATACCAAACCCTGCCATTAATACAATCAGGGCGGAGCCGCCGTAACTCATCATCGGCAGCGGCACACCGACCACCGGCAGGATCCCGCTGACCATGCCGATATTCACAAACACATAGACAAAGAAGATGAGCATCAGACCGCCCACCATCACCCGTCCGAAGGTATTTTGGGCGCGGGCGGCAATCATCAGCCCGCGCATGATGATCAGCAGATAGAGCACCAGCAGGAAAATCACACCCACCAGCCCCAGCTCTTCCGCGAGGACGGCAAAGATAAAGTCAGTATGACGTTCCGGCAGGAATTCCAGCTGGGATTGTGTGCCCAGCATCCAGCCTTTTCCGGCCAGTCCGCCGGAGCCGATGGCAATTTTTGACTGAATAATATGATAACCGGCACCGAGCGGGTCGGTTTCCGGATCGAGCAGCATCATCACGCGGCCGCGCTGGTAATCGTGCATCAGGAAAAACCAGAGCAGCGGAATAAAGGCGGCAAGCAGCAGCAGGGCTATCCCGATAAGGCGCCAGCTCATCCCGGCCAGGAACAGCACAAAAATACCGGAGGCGGCCACCAGGATGGATGTCCCGAGATCAGGCTGTGCGGCGACCAGCAGGGTCGGCACCACCACCAGCAGCAGGGCGATGGCGGTATTTTTCAGGGTCGGCGGACACTGGTCGCGGTTCATAAACCGCGCCACCATCAGCGGAACGGCAATTTTGGCAATCTCGGACGGCTGAAAACGGACAATCCCCAGATCCAGCCAGCGCTGCGCGCCTTTACTGATCTGCCCGAAGACATCCACAAAGACCAGCAGGATGACACAGACAATATAGAGGTGCGGTGCCCAGGTCTCATACACGCGGGGCGGGATCTGCGCCAGAACCAGCATAATGATGATACCGGAGAAAATCTGCCCGAGGCGGCGCTCCATCATTTCCGGATCCAGCCCGCTGGCACTCCACAGCACAAATGCACTGTAAACCAGCAGGATCAGCAGCAGCACCAGCAACGGGAAGTCGATGTGCATGCGGGTCATCAGGGATACTTTGCGCGGATTATCAGTCATGGGCATCACTCTGTTTCACTGCCGGGCGGTGATGGCGGAGCATCCGGCAGTACCGTGTTGTTATCACCCAGCAGGACGTGGTCAAGGATCTGGCGGACCAGAGTACCGACTGCCGGGCCTGCACCGCCGTTTTCCAGAATAATGGTCACCGCCACTTTCGGGTTATCGTACGGTGCGTAGGCAATCATTAATTTATGGTCGCGCAGGCGTTCTGCCAGTTTGCTGGCGTTATAGGTTTCGTAGCTGAACACCTGTGCTGTACCGGATTTAGCGGCCGCTTTGTACGGCGTACCGGCAAAGAATTTGCGGCCGGTACCGTTCGGTGCGTTAGCCACGCCGAACATCCCGGACTTGGCCAGTTCCCAGTAACCGGAATGAATATCACCGATAGCAATATATTCTTTCTGTTCATACGGCAGCATACCGCCGCCTTCTTTGGTACCGAGCAGCAGGTGCGGTGTTTTCACCACACCGTCATTAATCAGGGTATTAAGGGCTTTTGACATCTGGATCGGCGTTGATGTCCAGTATCCCTGGCCGATCCCGACCGGGATGGTATCGCCCTGATACCACTGTTTCTTATAGCGCCGCAGTTTCCATTCACGGGTCGGCATCACACCGTTGTACTCTTCCATCAGGTCGATACCGGAATACTCGCCGTAACCGAAGCGGGTCATCCAGGCGGACAGGCGGTCGATCCCCATGTCATACGCCACCTGATAGAAGAAGGTATCTGCCGATTCAATAATCGATTTCACCACGTTCAGATTACCGTGACCATAGCGTTTCCAGTCACGGTAACGTTTTTCTGAGCCGGGCAGCTGCCACCAGCCGGGGTCAAAAATCGTGGTGTTACGGGTGATCACTTTTTCGCTGAGTGCCGCCACAGAAATAAACGGTTTCACTGTGGATGCCGGCGGATAGAGCCCCTGGGTGGTGCGGTTGATCAGCGGGCGATCCGGGTTATTGAGCAGGCCCCGGTAATCCGGGCCGGAAATACCGTTCACAAACAGGTTCGGGTCATAACTCGGGTTGGACACCAGTGCCAGAATCTCGCCGTTGCGCGGATCACTCACCACGACAGCCGCCCGGCTGGTGGTCAGCAGTTTTTCGATATACATCTGTAATTCGAGATCAATCGTCAGATAGATATCTTTCCCGGCCTGTGGTGCCTGCTCGTGTAACTGGCGGATCACGCGGCCGCGGCTGTTGACTTCCACTTCCTCATAGCCGGTTTTGCCGTGCAGGACGGATTCATAATAACGCTCAATACCCAGCTTACCGATATCATGAGTGGCGGCATAGTTCGGCAAAAGACCGTCTTTATCCAGGCGCTCGACATCTTTGTCGTTAATTTTTGCCACATAACCAATAACATGGGTCAGGGCGGAGCCGTAAGGGTAGAAACGGCGCTGATAGCCTTTGATTTCCAGTCCCGGGAAGCGGTACTGATTTACCGAAAACCGTGCCACCTGTATCTGGTTGAGCGGGGTTTTCAGCGGAATAGAGGTAAAGCGGCGGGAACGGCGGCGTTCTTTTTCATAATTCGCGATGTCTTCATCGGTCAGATCGACAATCTCGCGCAGCTCATTCAGTACGTCCGGTAGGTCAGTGACTTTCTCCGGCACGATTTCGAGCTGATAAATGGTTCTGTTTTCCGCCAGCAGCGTGCCTTTGCGGTCATAAATCAGACCCCGGCTCGGCGGAATAGGAACCAGTTTGATCCGGTTATCATTGGAACGGGTCTGATAATCTTCATGGCGGTTAATCTGGAGATGATAGAGATTCACCACCAGTACGGCAGATAAAATAACAATACCGATAAATGCAACCACCGCACGGCGGATAAACAGGGCGGATTCCGCGCTGTAATCGCGGAAGTTCATCCGTTGCTTGTGTTTTTTCTTATCGCCGTCAGGCGCGTTCAGACCGGGCACTGCGGTTATTCCCTGTGATACGGATGATTGGCAGTAATACTCCAGGCACGGTACAGACTCTCCGCGACCAGCACACGCACCAGCGGGTGCGGCAGGGTCAGCGGGGAGAGAGACCAGCTCTGTTCTGCGGCTGCTTTACAGGCAGGCGAAAGACCTTCCGGGCCGCCGATAAGCAGGCTGATGTTGCGTCCGTCCTGCTTCCAGCGTTCCAGTTGCCCGGCCAGCTGCGGGGTATCCCAGCGTGCGCCGGGAATATCCAGTGTGACAATCCGGTTGCCTTTACCCGCCGCCGCCAGCATTAACTCACCTTCTTTTTCCAGGATCCGTTTGATGTCCGCGTTTTTTCCCCGCTTTCCGGCCGGGATTTCGGTCAGTTCAAACGGCATATCTTTCGGAAAACGATGGAGATAATCCTGAAATCCGGTTTCGACCCAGTCAGGCATTTTGGTGCCGACGGCAATGAGCTGTAACTTCAACACTCAGCTCCAGAGTTTCTCTAATTCATACATACGGCGGCTTTCATCCTGCATCACATGCACGATAGCTTCACCGAGATCGACAACAATCCAGTCGGAAATGCCCTGACCTTCCACGCCGAGCGGCATCATACCGGCCTGACGGCAGTCAGTGACAAGGTTATCGGCCACAGACGCCAGATGGCGGCTGGATGTGCCGGTACAGATAATCATGTGGTCGGTAATGCTGGATTTACCGCGTACATCAATAGTAATAATGTCCTGTGCTTTGGAGTCTTCGAGTTTATCAATAATAAACTCAAGTAATTCTGTGCCTTGCAAAAGGTTCACCTTATATTCCGGATAAATAGATAACAGAACACATCCCCGTCAGTCGTACCGCCGTGGCAGTTCCGGCGCGGGGTTGCTGTGTGCCGGGGGATAATCGCTATTTTACGTTACAGAGGGCAATTTTGCGAGGCTCACCCTGCGTTGCCGCCGGCACCGCAAGAATAACAGCGAACAGGGGGAATACAAAGCAGTAAAGATTAAAGAAATATCAGGAAATGTGCGGACAGGGAAAACAGAAACAGTGCGATTTGTACTATAGTCACTCCGTAACAGATAAAAAGGCGGAAAATATGACATATCAGCGACAACCGGAAAGTAGCGATGAGGATGCACTGTGGCGGCAGAGGGCGCGGCAGGAACTGATTCAGGCACTGAATCCGCCGCTCAGTGCGGGCGGGCTGATCCGTCTGCACAGTCGTTACAAATATGCGCTGATGGCATATTCACCACAGTTATATAAAAGCAGCGGACGGCTGTTGTCACAGGCAGGAAAACTTTCCCCGGCGGAACTGGCGGAAACGGCGGCGGTCTGGCAGCAGGCGCTGCTTACCGCATTTTCACAGCCTGCGACCCGCGCCAATATGACCAATGCACTGATGCATATGCAGGGCTATTTCAAACGTTTACTGAGCCCGGCAGAAAAGCAGCAGATGAGTGCGGCGATTGAAACTTACCGAACCGGCACCGGCTCTGCGGAGGCGGTGAAACATCTGTTGCTCACCACTGCCCGCCACTATCAGACAGATTATCTGTGTGATCAGGCAATACTGCAGCCGGTAACAGCGGCTCAGTCACACTCCGGGCGCAGCAGTGTGTAGCGGTCGCCCATATTCTCATAACCCCAGTCACACATCAGCAGCAGAATCGGGATCAGGGAACGGCCTTTGTCTGTAATAGTATATTCCACGCGGGGCGGCACTTCGGCAAAGACCGTCCGGGTCAGCAGGCCGTCCGCTTCCATCTCGCGTAATTGATTGGTTAATGTTTTTTGTGAAATATTGACAATATAAGCCCGTATTTCCCCGAAACGCTGAACGGTTTTTTCAGATAATAAATTTAATATTAACGGTTTATATTTCCCGCCGATAACAGACAGCGTAACTTCTATTTCACTGACCACTACAATTTTCTTTATTTTATCGTCCATTAGTTACCTGCAGGTTACTTTGTGAAATAAATCTGCCTTCTTGATATATGTAAAGCAAGGCATAAAATCATGCAACTTTATTTATATTCTCAGGATAAATGCAATGAAAAAATTAGTGGTTATTACCGGCGCCAGTTCCGGTATCGGTGAATCTGTGGCAAAACGGATGAGTCAGGCCGGACATCCGGTCTTATTACTGGCTCGCCGCAGTCAGATTACCGAAGGGTTTCATCTGCCGGACAGCCTGTGCCGCAGTGTGGATGTAACGGATCTTGCGGCAATGAAAGCCGCCATAGCGGAAGCAGAAAGCCTGTATGGCAAAACAGATTTATTAATTAACTGTGCGGGTGTTATGCTGCTGGATAATCCGTATGATCAGGATTATGCAGAGTGGCAGCAAATGGTGGATGTGAATATTAATGGTGTTCTGACCGGGATTAATATTGTATTGCGCGATATGGTTTCACGTCAGGAAGGAACCATTATTAATATCAGTTCAATTGCCGGACGAAAAACATTCCCGAGCCATTCCGTCTATTGCGGAACCAAATTTGCCGTTCATGCGATAACGGAAAATATCCGTGAAGAAGTGGCATCAGCGAATGTCCGTTTAATTACCATTGCGCCGGGTGTGGTGGAAACGCCGTTATTAAGTCATACCACCAATGAGGAAATTAAGCAGAATTACCAGACCTGGAAAAAAGAGATTCAGTCAGGTCTGGATCCGGAAAAAATCGCGGATTGTATTCAGTTTGCTTATCAGCAACCGCAGGATGTGTGCATCCGTGAGATTGTAATTGCCAAAACCAGGCAGGCTGGGTGAGTCAGCGGTACAGTCCCTGTGCCAGAATGTAGTCCTGAACGGCGGGGGCCAGCTGATCGCTGCAGTCCTCGCCGTTTTTCAGCCGTTCGCGGATATTGGTGGCGGAAATCGGAAACAGAGGGGTATCAGCCAGGAAAATATAACCGCACGGCCGTTTGTGCAGGCTTTCCGGCGTGGTGACCAGATGCTGCACAAACCAGTCAGCCAGCTGTTCGGACGGAAAATCGAGTGAATACCCCGGCCGTTTGCAGACCAGGATATGGCACAGGGTCAGGATTTTGTCCCATTCATGCCAGGTATCAATCGTGAGCAGAGAATCCTGACCGATGATAAAAGCCAGCGGCCGCCGTGAACCAATCTCAGCCCGGTACTGACGCAGTGTTTCCACCGTATAGGAGAGGGCATCGCGGCGCAGTTCGCGGTCGTCTACCAGAAACAGCGGGTCTCCGCTGACGGCCAGTTGCGCCATCATCAGCCGCTGTTTTGCATCCGCTTTCGGCTGCGGACGGTGCGGCGGGACATTGTTCGGCAGTAAAATCACCTGTTCCAGACCGGCTTCCGATGCCATGGCTTTCACGGTATTGATGTGCGCCTGGTGGATCGGGTCAAATGTGCCGCCGTACAGCGCCAGAATCCGGTTATCCGCGTTGTTCGTCATAGAGGATCTGTCCTGTCTGTGCTTTACCGCTCAGGAGCAGTGTCAGTGTCAGTAAGTCATCACTTACGGATTGTCCGTAATCCTGCTTGAGGCGGATTTCAATACGGGTGATCAGGGATATCGCCACCTGCAGGGTATGCGCATCAAGGCGATCCAGGGCTTCGGTTATCATACCGCGGCGGTTCTGCCAGATACGGTGCTTGTCAAACAGTGTGCGCAGCGGCTGGTTTCGGCTTTCGCGCTGTAATGTCAGTAACTGCATCACTTCCCGCTGGACGGTGCGCAGCAGTATCACCGGCTCGTTATCTTCCGCCAGCAGCTGAGTCAGGATATGACAGGCACGTTTGCTTTTTCCGGCCAGCAGGGCATCCACCCAGTGATACGGGGTAAAGTGTGCCGCATCATTCACTGCTGCTTCCACACGGGGCAGTGTGAGTTTGCCGTCGGGATAGATCAGCGCCAGCCGGGAGAGAGCCTGTGACAGCGCCAGCAGATTGCCTTCGTAGCAATAGCAGAGCAGGCGGACAGCCTGTTCATCCGGTTGCAGTTGTAACAGTGCTGCCCGCGCGGTGACCCACTGCGGCAGTCGGTTCAGTTCCGGGGTCATGCAGGCGATATAGACGCCATCCTGTGCCAGCGCTTTAAACCAGGCGCTGTTTTCCTGGGCTTTGGTCAGTTTATGGCCGCGCAGTATCAGCAGCAGATCCGGATGTAACTGCCCGGCCAGCCGGAGAAGCTGTTCGCCCATTGCGGCATTGGGGCCGTTTTCCGGCAGATACAGGGTGAGTGTCTGCCGTCCGGCAAACAGACTGAGTGACCGGCAGACAGAAAAAATCGCATCCCAGTCAGTATGTTGTTCAAGAGAAAAGGTGAAGTGCTCGTCAAATCCCTGTTCCTGCGCCGCATGGCGGATAGCATCCCGGGATTCCTGGAGCAGTAACGGTTCGTTCCCCCAGAGGAGGTAACGTTCACGCAGCCCCGAACGGAGCTGCGTGATGAGTTGCTCAGGTGAAACTTTTATCATGCCTTCGGTGCGACAATCTCAGCCGCTTCAGCATTTTCAGCCTGTTTCTGTTGTTCGGACGGCTGGATAATCAGCAGTTTACGAACCAGACGGGCGGCTGCCTGCTCACGCATTTCCTGGCGGATCATATCTTTTTCCGCATCTTTTGCGAGTGCTTCCAGCGGGTTATCGAAGAATGAACGGTCAACGCGGACATTGATCGGATAAACCGACCCGTTCGGCATAATGACCTGGGCATTCAGGTAATAAACCAGCTCTTTCTCAGCGGCTTTACCGTCCTGGAAAATCGATACTGTCTCTTCCGAACCTTCGGAAGAACTGGTGATCTTCAGAACCGGGATGGTGGCATCACCACCTTCAATAATCTGAACGTTATTCAGCAGCAGTTGCTGGCGGATAGCACGGGTTTGTTCGCCATACGGATCACCGGTGCTGATTTGCAGTTTCTGCAGTTCAGGCGGGATTTGCGTGGTGCCGCGCAGATGGAAGCCGCAGCCTGCGGTGACCAGCACCGCAAGCCCGAGCAACAGCGTGATAATGCGATGTCGCACGATATCTCCTTAAATTAACCCACGACCAGGTTCAGTAATTTACCCGGCACATAAATGACTTTGCGAACACTCACACCTTCGAGGTATTTCGCCACATTAGCTTCCTGCGAGGCCAGCGCCATGACCGCATCCTGCTCCGCATCGGCGGCAACGGTGATACGGCCGCGGACTTTACCGTTGATCTGGATAACAATCAGTTTGGTATCGTCAATCATCGCTTCTTCGCTGGCGACCGGCCACTGTGCATCATCCACATCCGTTTCGTGACCCAGTGCTTTCCACAGGGTAAAACCGGCGTGCGGGATAATCGGCGACAGCATACGGATAACCGCATCCAGCGCTTCCTGCATCAGTGCGCGATCCTGCTCTGTTTCCTGAGGTGCGCGCTGCAGTTCATTGAGCAGTTCCATAATCGCCGCGATGGCGGTGTTGAACTGCTTACGGCGGCCGGCGTCATCGCTGACTTTGGCAATGGTTTTGTGCAGTGAGCGGCGCAGATCTTTCTGTTCCGGTGTCAGGCTGCTGATATCCAGCGGCGCGGTTTTGCCTTTCTGAACATGCTCATACACCAGACGCCATACACGGCGGATAAAGCGGTTCGCGCCTTCCACGCCGGATTCCTGCCACTCCAGGGTCAGTTCCGGTGGTGCCGCAAACATCATAAACAGACGAACGGTATCCGCGCCGTATTTTTCCACCATAATCTGCGGATCAACGCCGTTGTTCTTCGATTTTGACATTTTGCTCATGCCGGTGTGAACCAGCTCGCGGCCTTCTTTATCTGTTGCCTTGATGATACGGTTTTTATCATCACGCTCAAGAATGGCATCTTCCGGAGACACCCATACGCGGTGGCCGTCAGTGTCGGTGTAATAGAAGGAATCAGCCAGTACCATGCCCTGACACAGCAGGTTTTTCGCCGGTTCATTTGAGTTCACCAGACCGGCATCACGCATCAGTTTGTGGAAGAAGCGGAAATACATCAGGTGCATAATCGCGTGTTCGATACCGCCGATATACTGATCGACCGGCAGCCAGTAGTTAGCCGCAGCCGGATCCAGCATGCCTTTGTCATAGTCCGGGCAGCAGTAACGGGCGTAATACCAGGAGGATTCCATAAAGGTATCGAAAGTATCGGTTTCACGCAGTGCAGGCTGACCGTTGATGGTGGTTTTTGCCCACTCCGGATCGGCTTTAATCGGGCTGGTGATGCCGTCCATGACCACATCTTCCGGCAGAATAACCGGTAACTGATCTTCCGGAACCGGAACCACGGTGCCGTCTTCCAGGGTTGCCATCGGGATTGGTGCGCCCCAGTAACGCTGACGGGAAACCCCCCAGTCACGCAGACGGTAGTTGACTTTGCGCTCGCCGACGCCGAGTGCCACCAGTTTGTCCGCAATTGCGTTAAAACCGGCGGTGTAATCCAGACCATCGAACTCACCTGAATTGAACAGGGTGTTTTTGCCGGTCATTGCTGCTTCACTGATATCCGGTGCGTTACCGTCTTCGCCCAGGATGACCGGCTTGATTGGTAAACCGTATTTGGTGGCAAATTCCCAGTCACGCTGATCGTGCGCCGGAACGGCCATCACTGCGCCGGTGCCGTATTCCATCAGAACAAAGTTGGCGACCCAGACCGCGACTTTTTCGCCGGTCAGCGGGTGAATGGCAAACATACCGGTTGCCACGCCTTTTTTCTCCATCGTGGCCATTTCAGCTTCGGCCACTTTGGTATTGCGGCACTCGTCGATAAAGGTTTTCAGTTCCGGATTGTTCTGCGCAGCCTGCTGTGCCAGCGGATGACCCGCCGCCACCGCCAGATAAGTGACACCCATAAAGGTATCCGGGCGGGTGGTGTAGACACTCAGTTTTTCGGTGCTGTCCGCGACATCAAAGGTGATTTCCACCCCTTCGGAACGGCCGATCCAGTTGCGCTGCATGGTTTTGACCTGCTCCGGCCAGTCTTCCAGCGTATCAAGATCATTGAGGAGTTCTTCGGCATAAGCGGTGATTTTGATAAACCACTGCGGGATCTCTTTGCGCTCAACCGGGGTATCACAACGCCAGCAGCAGCCGTCGATAACCTGTTCATTCGCGAGAACAGTCAGGTCATGCGGACACCAGTTCACAGCGGAGGTCTTTTTATACGCCAGACCTTTTTCATACAGTTTGGTGAAGAACCACTGTTCCCAGCGGTAATATTCCGGCGTACAGGTGGTGACTTCGCGATCCCAGTCGTAGGCGAAACCCAGCTTTTTCAGCTGCTGTTTCATGTATTCGATATTGGCATAAGTCCACGGAGCCGGGGCGGTGTTATTTTTTACCGCAGCACCTTCCGCAGGCAGACCGAACGCATCCCAGCCAATCGGCTGTAAAACGTTTTTACCCAGCATGCGCTGGTAACGTGACATCACATCACCCAGGGTGTAGTTACGCACGTGGCCCATGTGTAGTCGTCCTGAAGGGTATGGCAGCATAGACAGGCAGTAGTATTTCTCTTTACTGTTATCTTCAGTCACTTTAAATGTTTGTTTTTCCTGCCAGTGACTCTGGACTTGTTGCTCTATGTCTTCGGGACGATATTGTTCTTGCATGGCACCGGTATTCCTGTGGTGATGAACTGCCGGACACGGACTGACGACCAGACCGGGCGGACAGCATGAAAATATTGGGTTTCGTTAATTTCTGACCCGTTAGCATAGCCGATATGCCCCTGAGGGAACAACAGTTAAGGGCGTAAAGGGATGAAAAAAGCGGGGGAATGATAAAGAGAAGAAGAAAGGCCGGTCTGTGACCGGCCGGTCAGAACATCAGTGCAGAATCTTGGCAAGAAAATCTTTGGCACGGTCGGATTTCGGGTTGGCAAAGAAATCGTCTTTTCTGCTGTCTTCGACGATTTTGCCCTCATCCATGAAAATCACGCGGTCCGCCACTTTACGGGCAAAGCCCATTTCGTGGGTGACCACCATCATTGTCATACCTTCGTGTGCCAGTTCAACCATCACATCCAGTACTTCGTTGATCATTTCCGGGTCGAGGGCGGATGTCGGCTCATCAAACAGCATGGCGACAGGATCCATACACAGGGCACGGGCGATAGCCACACGCTGCTGCTGCCCGCCGGACAACTGGGACGGAAATTTATCCGCATGGGCAGACAGTCCGACCCGCTCCAGCAGTTTCAGCCCTTTTTCTTTTGCTGCCGCTTTATCGCGCCCCAGCACTTTTACCTGTGCCAGGGTCAGGTTTTCCACAATGGATAGGTGCGGGAACAGCTCAAAGTGCTGGAACACCATGCCGACTTTGGAACGCAGTTTCGCCAGGTTGGTGCGTTTGTCATTCACCTGAATATCATTGACGAAAATCTCGCCCTGCTGCACCGGCTCAAGGCCGTTGACGGTTTTTATCAGCGTGGATTTACCGGAGCCGGACGGGCCGCACACCACAACCACTTCCCCTTTTTTGACTTCGGTCGAGCAGTCGGTTAAGACACGGAACTGACCGTACCATTTGGAGATATTTTTCAGGGAGATCATGACACAGTCCTTCTCTTGAGATAATTAACCAGCATTGACGCACCAAAGCTGATAACAAAATAAACCGCACCCGCAAACAGCACCATTTCGATTTGTGTTCCGTCACGCTCGCCGATATTGCTGGCGGTGCGGAAGAAATCGGTCAGGCTGAGCACATACACCAGCGAGGTATCCTGGAACAGGACAATCCCCTGGGTCAGCAGCAGCGGGATCATCGCGCGGAATGCCTGCGGCAGAACCACCAGACGCATGGTCTGCATTTTGGTCATACCGAGGGCGAGTGAGGCGGATGTTTGTCCCCGTGACACACTCTGAATCCCGGCGCGGATAATTTCAGCATAATACGCAGCTTCAAACAGGGAAAACGCTACCATAGCTGAGATCAGACGGATATCTGTTTTTGGTGATATGCCAAGAACATTTTGGACTAAGTTAGGCACAATCAGATAGAACCATAACAGCACCATTACCAGCGGAACGGAGCGGAAGGCGTTCACATAGAGAGCAGCCAGCCAGCTTACAATCTTTATGGATGACAGGCGCATCATAGCCAGTATCGTGCCCCACAGGATGCCGATAACAATCGCTGTAACTGTGATTTTCGCCGTAATAACCAGCCCCTGTAACAGGAACGGCATACCCGGCATCACCGAACTCCAGTCAAATTCGTACATCAGTGGCCTCCTGTCCCGGGCAGACGCACCCGTTTTTCCAGTAAATGCATGGCCAGCATAATAATAACGTTGATGCCGACATAGGCGAGGGTGATTGCGGTAAAGGACTCATAGGCTCTGGCGGAATAATCCAGTAACTTCCCGGCCTGCGCGGCCATATCGACCAGCCCGATAGTGGAGGCGATGGCGGAGTTTTTCACCAGATTGAGCATTTCCGATGTCATCGGCGGAATAATCACGCGGTAGGCATTCGGCAGCAGCACATAGCGGTAAGTCTGCGGCAGTGTCAGCCCCATTGCCAGCCCGGCGGCTTTCTGGCCGCGCGGCAGTGACTGAATGGCGGCACGTACCTGTTCGGTCATACGGGCGGCGGTAAACAGCCCCAGACAGAGGGTGGAGGAAATAAAGAACTGGATATTCGGGTCGAGATCCATTTTAAACCAGTCGCGCAGGGACGACGGCAGGAACTCCGGGATCACCAGATACCAGGTGAAGAACTGGACGATCAGCGGCACATTACGGAAAATTTCCACATAAATGGTGCCGAGCGAGGAGAGAAACTTATTCGGTACCGTACGGAGAATACCGAACAGGGATCCCACCAGAAAGGCGATAATCCAGGCACAGATTGACAGCAGCACAGTGACCTTCAGGCCGGACAGGATCCAGCCGAGGTAAGTGGTGTTGCCGAAGGGGGCGGGCTGAAAAAAGATGCCCCAGTCCCAGTTAGCTGACATAGCGCGGCTCCCGGTAAAAGAACGAACTCCCTGTATAAGACGGATAACCAGTGGTTACCGGACAGACAGTGTGTTTGCATGCAACGGACTGTGGTTTATCGTCCGCGCCCGCGTCAGTTGTGAACGCAGGCGCGGCGGTCTTAGTTATATCCTCAGTCCGGACGGCGCAGCCGGTCAGGCTGTCAGCCGCCGTGGTGGTTATTCAAAAGCCTTGTCATTCGGCGCTTTGAACAGCCCTTTCATTTCATCGGATAATTCAAAGTTCAGGTTGAGATTCTTAGGCGGAATCGGCTGTTTGAACCAGCGGGTATAGGATTTCTCAGCCTCACCGGAGGTTTGTGCATCAGAAACCGTTTTATCGATCAGGGCTTTGAACTGCGGATCATCTTTGCGCAGCATACAGCCGTAGGCTTCTTCGGACTGCGGCGTGCCGACAATCACCCAGTTATCCGGTTTTTTCGCTTTGGCGCGCTCACCGGCCAGCAGGGCATCATCCATCATAAAGGCGACAGCACGACCGGATTCCAGGGTGCGGAAGGCATCCCCGTGATCTTTGGCGCTGATAATGCGCATCTTCATCTGCTTCTCATCATTGAGTTTGTTGAGCAGCATTTCAGACGTGGTACCGGATGTGACCACCACGTTTTTCCCGGCGAGATCGGCAAAGTCTTTGATACCGGAGTCTTTACCGGTCAGCAGACGGGTACCGACCACAAAAATAGTATTGGAGAAAGCGGCCTGCTGCTGGCGGGCCAGGTTGTTGGTGGTGGAGCCGCACTCGAAATCGAATGTGCCGTTCTGTAACAGCGGGATACGGTTCTGAGAGGTCACCGGAATTAGTTTGACCTGTAAATCCGGCTTATTCAGGGTCTTTTTCACTGCATCAACAATATGGTTGGAGTAATCCTGGGAATAGCCGACCACGTTTTGCTGGTTATCATAATAAGAGAAGGGTACGGAGGATTCGCGGTGACCGACAACAATCACGCCGCTGTCATTGATTTTTTTCAGTGTACCGGCCAGCTCTTCAGCAGAAACCGCCGCACTGGCAAGCGCGGCTCCGGTGACCAGTACAGACAAAACTAACTTGCGCATAAACAACTCCTTTTCGGGAAACGGTATAAGGACGTGTGTTGCTCTTGTGGTTGTATTGTTAAAAATAGAACACTATTGTTAATAAATGGAAGTTAATTTGTTTTAAATCGGGAGATCCCTCTCACTCTGTCCGATAAAGATGTGCAAGTTACACCCGGAACGTGTGTTCACATTAAATTATGGTATTTTGAATTGGTTTGGTTTTATATGCTGGTTATGGTGTGTTTATTAACCTGCTAATGGTGCTTTTTACTGCTTAGTACGGTACTTTTATGGCCGGGAAGTGCTATTGTGTCATAATCCGCTGTTGTAACAATTCTGCTGTGCGGCGGTAACATCATATTGCGGTTAAATGTGTAAAGTTATGGTTATCCGGTTGTCTGAAATCGCAGGCTGTGTAAGATAGGCGGTAACTATCGGGGAGCGGGCTATGCTGAAGCAACGCAGGCAGGGTTATCTGCTGCTGTTTTTCACATTATTCTTTATCCTGTTGTGTCTGACACAACGGATGTCTGGTGCGCCGCGCATCAGTCTGAGCCCGTCTGCGGATTTCACTACCCCGGTGCTGCTGAGTGATACGGAAACCGGCAGCGCCAATCCCGGTGGTACCTGTGATATCAGCGCCAAGTCGCTGAGTACCGTGCCGCAGTTCCCGGCAGAACCTCTCTTTTTTGCCCTTCTTTTCTTCGTCATGACCTCGGTGATAGTTCCTGTCCGTTACCGTTCGCGCTCGTGGCGTCAGCATATCCCGCCGATGCGGCTGCGCAGGCATCTCCATTTCTGTGTGATGAGGGATTAGCAACCGGCAATCTGTGTATTGTCGGGTTTTTTGCTTAATTCGGAGATAAAAAAAATTATGCGTTCTGTATTAACAGCGTTTGTGCTGTTTTTGTTCACGCTGACCACTGTGCATGCGGCTGATACCGGCTGGACCGAAATGCCGCACAATGATCACGCCCGTGTCAGAGTCACATCAGATCAGTGGAAAGACGGAAAACTGCGTCTGCTGCTGGCGGTTGAATTACAACCCGGCTGGAAAACCTACTGGCAGTCACCGGGAGAGGGAGGCGTTGCTCCTGAACTGACATGGCAGGAGGCCTCTGCCGGAACACAGTGGTTCTGGCCCGCACCTCAGCGTTTTGATGTCGCAGGGCTCTCCACCCAGGGCTACGGCGGCAGTGTGGTGTTCCCGCTGGAAGTCACGGCGGCTCAGGCGCTGCCGGTGCTCAGCGGGACACTGACCTTATCCACATGCAGTAATGTCTGTATCCTGACCGATTATCCGGTCTCACTGGATACCTCAGAACCCGCGCCGGACGATTTTGACCGTCAGTATGCGATGGCCATGCAGCAGGTGCCGCAGACCGGCGGTGATATCACCACCGGTGGCAGCCGGGTGAACGGCGGGACGCTGACGATGGCACTGCACCGCCCGGGCGGCTGGCAGGATCCGCAGCTGTTTTTTAATGCGGATAAAGAAACCATTTTTGCCGCACCGTCATTTACGATTTCCGGGGATAATCTCATTGCCACCGTTAAAGTAACGGATGACTGGGGGGAAATGCCGTCAGATCTGAACGGAAAACCGCTGTCGGTCGTTGTGACAGACGGCCCGGCAGCGCAGGCGCTCACCACGGTGATCGGCAGCGGACCGGATATTGCGGCCGCATCCGGCAGTGATACCTCCTTTATCATGTTGCTGCTGTTTGCATTGCTGGGCGGGCTGATCCTCAACGTTATGCCGTGTGTTCTGCCGGTGCTGGCGATGAAACTCGGCTCTGTGCTGTATGTGGAAAACCGCGAACAGCGGATGATCCGCACCCAGTTCCTGGTTTCCTCCTCCGGTATTATGGTCTCCTTCTGGATCCTCGCGGCGCTGGTGTCGCTGTTACGTCTGACACAAAGTGCGGTCGGCTGGGGAATTCAGTTCCAGAACCCGTGGTTCCTCGGCTTTATGGTGGTGGTAACTTTACTGTTCAGTGCCAATCTGTTCGGTGTTTTTTCTATCCGCCTGAGCAGTAATGCAACCACAAAACTGGCGACAGCGGGCGGCAAAGGGATGCGCGGCCACTTTATGGAAGGTATGTTTGCCACGCTGCTGGCGACCCCCTGTACCGCGCCGTTCCTCGGTACCGCCGTTGCGTTTGCGCTGGTGGCTCCGTATTCACAGCTGTGGATGATTTTTACCGCGCTGGGGCTGGGGATGAGCCTGCCGTGGCTGCTGATCGCCGCGTTTCCGGGAATTGCCCGGGCGCTGCCGAAACCGGGCCGCTGGATGAACGGTCTGCGTCTGGTACTGGGTGGCATGATGTTTATTACGGCACTGTGGCTGATCAGTCTGCTGATCCCGCACACCGGGCCGGAAACCGCTGTGGTGATGGTGGCAGTTGTGCTGCTGGTACTTGCGCTGCTGGCTTTCCGCCGTACCGGTATTAAGCGCGGATCTGCGGCACTGGTGGCACTGCTGGTGGCTGGTGGTATCTGGGCCGCTATCAATATGACGGATGACCGGCAGCAGAGCTTGGTCAGTGATCAGGTGGACTGGCAGCCGCTGACGGAAGAGGCGGTGAACACCGCGCTTTCTCAGGGTAAACGGGTTTTTGTGGATGTGACCGCCGAATGGTGCGTGACCTGCAAAGCAAACAAATACAATGTATTATTACGCGATGATGTTCAGGACGCACTCCGTGAACCGGATGTTGTCGCACTGCGCGGGGACTGGACAAAACCGTCACCGGATATTAATGCATTTTTACAAAAGCGCGGGCATCTGGCAGTACCGTTTAATCAGATTTACGGCCCCGCTTTACCTGATGGTGAAATCTTGTCACCATTGCTGGATAAAGAAACACTCTTACATCTGTTAAATCAGTCACAAGGAATTGAACCATGAAAAAAACACTCGCGGCTTTAATGATTGCTCCGCTTATCTTTACCGCCACAGCTCATGCGGCCGCTTTTACCGCTGACCAGGAAGCGCAGGTGCGTGAATTGGTTCGTGACACGCTGGTCAAAAACCCGGAAATTCTGGAAGAAGCGATTATGGCGCTTCAGCAGAAACAGACCGAAAAACAGACCGCACAGATGAAAGATGCTGTTAAAGCCAATGCTGACGCGCTGTTTAATGATAAATACACGCCGCGTATCGGTTCAAAATCACCGAAACTGACCATCGTGTCTTTCACCGATTACAACTGCCCGTACTGCAAGCGTTTTGATCCGCAGCTGGAAGCGATGGTGAAAAAATACCCTGACGTGGCAGTTGTCTTCAAACTGCTGCCGTTCAAAGGGGAAAGTTCCCTGAATGCCAGCCGTGCCGCACTTTCTGTATGGGAAAGCAAGCCGGAAGCATTTGCACCGCTGCATAACCGACTGATGCAGAAGAAAACCGCACTGACTCAGGATGACATCAACAGCGCACTGAAAACCGCCAAAGCCGGTGATGTGAAAGTCACTGATAACAGTATGAATACCATGCGTATGAATATGATGCTGGCAGAGCAGTTAGGTGTTCAGGGAACCCCTGCAACGCTGATTGGTGATGTGATGCTGCCGGGTGCCGTGGATGAAGCACAGCTGGATGCCATCATTAAGGAACAGCTGGCTAAGGTTAAATAATGCGGTTACTGCGCAGATGGGGAAAGGAATTTCTCCTGCTGCTGGTGATTTTATTTATTGCGTCACAGGCGATGGACTACTGGCGCAAACCGCAGGCACCGGATTTAAACACGGTGCCTTCGCTGACACTGACAGATGGCACACCGGTGTCCATTGCGCAGATGAGTGCGGAAAAACCGCTGTTGGTCTACTTCTGGGCATCCTGGTGCGGGATCTGCAAACTGACCTCGCCGTCAGTCAGCGAACTGTCTGAGTCTGGCTACAATGTGGTGACGGTTGCTATCCGCTCCGGTGAAGATGACCGGCTGGCGAAAGGGATGGCAGCGAAAGGTTACTATTTTCCGGTGATTAATGATCCGGATGGCCGTATCTCCCAGCTCTGGGGTGTGAATGTCACGCCGACTTTTGTGATTTATCACAAAGGGGAGATAGTCAGTTACACCAGCGGCTGGACCAGTCAGTTGGGGATGATGGCACGGTTGTGGCTGGCGAAGTAATCAGTCTGAAATGAAAAATCCCGCGGTGAGCAATCACGGCGGGATTTTTTTATCTGCGGAAACTTTTCGTATCAGCGAAAATGCAGACCGCGTTCTGTGCTCTTTCTGCGTTTTATCAGTGCCAGACCCAGGAAGACAACGGTGGCACCCCAGACCGGCCAGGTGCCCATACGGTAATACGGTGTGAAGCCGGACGCTGAGGTTACAGTGGCACTCAGGGTGGCCTGTGTGAACTGCGGCAACTGAGCGGTGACAGAGCCGTCCGGCGCAATAATAGCGGTAATACCGTTATTGGTGGCACGCAGCAGCGGACGACCCAGCTCCAGCGCACGCATCCGTGCCATCTGGAAATGCTGCCACGGGCCGATGGAGCGGCCGAACCAGGCATCATTGGAGGCAGTCAGCAGCACGCCGGTTTTATCGGTCATATTGCGGCGCACCTGCTCCCCGAGGATCACTTCATAGCAAATCTCGGCGGTGAGTGTCATTTTTCCGGCGGTCAGCGGCGGCTGGATGTAACCCCCGCGGCTGAAAGCAGACATCGGCAGATTAAAGAACGGCGCCAGCGGACGCAGTAAATCTTCCAGCGGCACAAACTCCCCGAACGGCACTAAGTGATGTTTGTAATAGCGGTTTTTATCCCGGCTGTCGTATTCACTTTTATTACCCAGCACAATCAGGGTGTTGTAAACATCGTACTCTTTACCGTCTGCTTTCGGAACTGCATCAACCACACCGGTGATCAGCTGTGCGCCGCTGAGTGTCAGCAGGCCGTTGAGCTGATCCAGAAACGCAGACTGACTGGCGGCAAAATCCGGAATAGCGGATTCCGGCCAGATAATCAGGGTATCAGGCCGGAAGTACGGGCGGCTCTCTTTGAGATAGATACCCAGCGTTTTATCCAGCATACCCTGTTCCCATTTCAGGGACTGGGCGATATTTCCCTGAACCAGCGCGACCTGAGTCGGGTCGTTGTTCATCTGATACCACTGGTAGTTGCGGGCGAGCCACGGCGCGAACAGCAGTACCAGCGCCGGGATCAGCGGACGGATACGGCGCTGTGAGAGTGAAAGAGCAATCAGCCCGCTTATCACCATCAGCAGGAAGGTGATGGCATTCACACCCAGGATTGGCGCCAGTGCACGCATCGGGCCGTCAATCTGGGTATAGCCGAATTCCAGCCACGGGAAGCCGGTCAGCACCCAGCCGCGTAAAAATTCAGTGAGCTGCCAGAGTGCCGGGGCGGCAATCACCAGACGCCAGACTGTGGCGTGCGGGAAGCATTTGGCCAGCAGGCCGGCAAACAGCATCGGATAGAGCGCCAGATAGGCAGCCAGCAGGACAACAAGGAACAGGTTGGCAATTTCCGGCATACCACCGAAATCCGCGATACTGACATACACCCAGTTTACGCCGCTGCCGAATAAACCCAGCCCCCAGGCGAAACCGATAGCACAGGCCTGTTTACCTGTCCGGTTGAGAGTCAGCAGCAGCAGGGCGGCCAGTGCGGGCAGTGAGAAATACCAGAGATCAAAAGGCGAAAAGGCCAGCGTTCCGCCGGCCCCGAAAATCAGTGCCAGCAGCAGACGCGGCCACTGGCGTAAACCATGAGGTGATTTTATCATGTCAGATTATCTTCATCTAAAGACGGGATTGGAGCATCGTCCGGAATCTTAACATGTAACTGGATAATTTTACGACTGTCTGCCATCGCAACTTTGAACTGGTAGTTGTCAATCTCAATGGTTTCACCACGGGTCGGCAGATGGCCGAAGGCCTGCATCACCAGCCCGCCGACGGTATCGACCTCTTCATCACTGAAGCGGGTGCCGAATGCGTCGTTAAAATCTTCTATCTGGGTGAGGGCGCGGACAGAATAGGAGTGCAGACTGAGCTGGCGGATATCCACGTCATCCTCATCATCATATTCATCCTCAATTTCGCCGACAATTAACTCCAGAATATCCTCGATAGTGACAAGTCCGGAGACTCCGCCGAATTCATCGATCACAATCGCCATATGATAGCGCTGGGAGCGGAACTCCTTAAGCAGACGGTCAACACGCTTACTTTCCGGCACAACAACCGCCTGGCGCAGCACTTTATCAATACTGAACTCTTCGGAATCACTGCGCATAAACGGCAGCAAATCTTTTGCCATCAGCAGGCCTTCAATGTGATCTTTGTCTTCACTGATCACCGGAAAGCGGGAGTGGGCAGAATCAATAATGACATCCAGGCACTCGTCGAGTGTCTGATTGCGCTTGAGAGTCACAATTTGTGAACGCGGGATCATGATATCGCGGACACGCTGATCAGAAATATCCATTACCCCTTCGAGCATGTCGCGGGTGTCAGGATCGATCAGTGCATTTTGTTCGGAATCACGGATGACCTCAACGAGGTCTTCACGGCTTTTGGGCTCGCCGTGGAACAGTTGCTGGCGCAGCAGAGAAAAGAAACCCTTTTTCTGGTTCGGTGTATCACTACCCGATGGATGGTCGTCGCTCATGGCGGTTTTTTTACATTCCCCGATTTAATGAAAGATGCCGTATTATGTAGCATAAAAACGGCATCGCTGACTACGCTTTTTCTGTGATATACGGATCAGAATAGCCTAATTTTTTTAAGATTTCCGTTTCCAGGCCTTCCATCTCTTCTGCTTCATCGTCTTCGATGTGGTCATAACCCAGCAGATGCAGGCAGCCGTGGATGACCATATGCGCCCAGTGTTCTTCTTCGGTTTTTTCCTGTTCGGCGGCTTCGCGCTCCACCACCTGACGGCAGATAATCAAATCCCCCAGCAGCGGCAGTTCAATTTCCGGCGGCACTTCAAACGGGAAGGAGAGCACGTTGGTCGGTTTATCCATGCCGCGGTAAGTCAGGTTAAGCTCGTGGCTTTCCGCTTCATCCACCAGGCGGATGGTAACTTCACTCTCTTCCTGAAACATCGGCAGCACGCCGTCAATCCAGCGCTGAAACTGAGCTTCAGAGGGCAGGTTGTCTGTGTTTTCACAGGCGATTTGTAAATCAAGAACCGGATTACTCATGAGATTGTTCCTGCTGCGCCTGCGCGCGTTCGGCATCACGCTGCTGTTTCAGCATCTGTTTGCGTTTCTGTTCTGCGGCTTCCCACGCTTCATAGGCAATAACCACTTTTGCCACGATAGGATGACGCACCACGTCTTCACTGTGAAAGAAGTTAAAGCTCAGTTCCGGTACATCCGCCAACACTTCAATGGCGTGGCGCAGACCGGATTTATTGCCGTTCGGCAGGTCAATCTGGGTGATATCCCCGGTGATAACCGCTTTGGAGTTAAAGCCGATACGGGTCAGGAACATTTTCATCTGTTCGATGGTGGTGTTCTGGCTTTCATCGAGAATAATAAAGGCATCGTTCAGGGTCCGGCCGCGCATATAGGCCAGCGGCGCGACTTCAATCACGTTGCGCTCAATCAGCTTTTCCACTTTCTCAAAGCCGAGCATTTCAAACAGCGCGTCGTACAGCGGGCGCAGATACGGATCGACTTTCTGACTGAGATCGCCGGGCAGGAAGCCGAGTTTCTCACCGGCCTCAACGGCAGGGCGCGTCAGCAGGATGCGGCGGATTTCCTGACGCTCCAGGGCATCCACAGCTGCAGCAACCGCCAGATAGGTTTTCCCGGTCCCGGCAGGGCCGATACCGAAGGTGATATCGTGGTCGAGAATATGGGCGATATACTGCGCCTGGTTTGGCGTGCGCGGTTTAACCACACCGCGTTTGGTTTTGATATTGACGGATTTGCCGTAGTCCGGCACATGTTCATCACTCTGTTCCAGTACACGGCTCTCTGCCACGGCCAGGTGAACCTGCTCCGGGTCGATATCGCGGATCACACCGCGCACCGGGGCGGTTTCCACATAGAGCTGGCGCAGGATAGCCGCAGCGGCTTTGACGCAGTGCGGTTTGCCGGTCAGCCGGAAGCGGTTGTCGCGGCGGCTGATTTCGGTGCCGAGACGGCGCTCAAGCAGTTTGATGTTATCATCGAAGGGACCGCAGAGGCTTTGCAGACGCTGATTTTCGGCGGGTTCGAGGAAAATTTCCTGTGTTGCTACCTGTGAAGGTGATATATAGGTCTCTGTCACTGAATCTCTCTGTGTATTCTCACGCGCAGGTCATTCTGCGCGTGATCGTTAGTTAGTGTACGGATGGCTGATAGATGCCGACACCCAGTTCGTCTTCTTTACGGGTGCGGGCAATCACGGATTCCGGGGTTTCGTGAACACGCAGGTTCATCTGATCTTCTGTCCGGATCACGCGGCCGCGCAGTGAGTTGGTGTAAACATCGGTAATCTCAACATCCACAAATTTGCCGATCATGTCCGGGGTGCCTTCAAAGTTCACCACGCGGTTGTTTTCGGTGCGTCCGGATAATTCCATGACGTCTTTACGGGACGGGCCTTCCACCAGGATACGCTGTGTGGTGCCGAGCATCTGGCGGCTGTAGCTCATCGCCTGCTGGTTAATCCGCTGCTGTAACAGGTACAGACGCTGTTTTTTCTCTTCTTCGGTCACGTCATCCGGCAGATCAGCCGCCGGGGTACCCGGACGCGGGGAGTAGATGAAACTGAAGCTCATATCGAAATTCACGTCTGCAATAAGCTGCATGGTTTTTTCGAAGTCGTCATTAGTTTCTCCAGGGAAGCCGACGATAAAGTCAGAGCTTATCAGGATATCCGGACGTGCTTTGCGCAGTTTGCGGATGATGGATTTGTATTCCAGCGCGGTATGGGCGCGTTTCATCTGGGTCAGAATACGGTCTGAGCCGCTCTGTACCGGCAGATGCAGGAAGCTGACCAGTTCCGGGGTATCTTCATACACAGCGATAATATCATCCGTGAATTCAATCGGATGGCTGGTGGTAAAGCGGATGCGGTCGATACCGTCAATGGCGGCCACCAGACGGATCAGTTCGGCAAAACTGCAGATACTGCCGTCAAACGCCGGGCCACGGTAAGCATTCACGTTCTGACCCAGCAGGTTCACTTCACGCACGCCCTGAGCGGCTAACTGTGCGATTTCAAACAGCACATCATCACACGGACGGCTGACTTCTTCACCACGGGTGTAAGGCACCACGCAGAAGGTGCAGTATTTATTACAGCCTTCCATGATAGAAACAAAGGCGGACGGGCCTTCGGCGCGCGGTTCCGGCAGGCGGTCAAATTTTTCGATTTCCGGGAAGCTGATGTCCACAATCGGGCTGCGGTCGCCTCTGAGTTTGTTGATCATCTCCGGCAGGCGGTGCAGTGTCTGCGGGCCGAAGACAATGTCCACAGCCGGGGCGCGGCGGCGGATAAAATCTCCTTCCTGGGAGGCCACACAGCCTCCGACACCGATAATAATGTCCGGATTCACATCCTTGAGGTTTTTCCAGCGGCCGAGCTGGTGGAACACTTTTTCCTGCGCTTTCTCACGGATAGAACAGGTATTAAGCAGGAGAATATCGGCTTCATCGGCATTGTCTGTTAAAGTATAGCCGTGGGTGCTTTCCAGCAGGTCAGCCATTTTGGATGAATCGTACTCATTCATCTGACAGCCCCAGGTTTTTATGTACAGTTTTTTACTCGTCGACATTTTCTCAATCCGCTGTTTTCAGTGAAACAATACCCGCAACACTGAAAAGCATTGTGTGTATTCAATCAGGTTTTGATGTAACCAATGGTCGATATTGTAGTCATTTGACACACCAGTGACCAGACCCGGCAGCACGGATCTTCACCTTTCCCGGTGAATTTACGGCAATTGAACAAAAAATCAACGTATTAGAATAGGTATGTCATGGATAACCCGTTAACACATTCTGAAGTCACCGTTATCGGCGGGGGAATGATTGGTGCCGCCACAGCCCTGGGACTGGCTCAGGCCGGTTTTGGTGTCACTGTGGCTGAGTTACAGGCACCGGCACCGTTCGATGCTCAGAGCCGCCCTGACGTGCGGATTTCCGCCATCAGCCGCGCGTCAGCTGAGTTACTGGAGAGTCTCGGGGTATGGGAGCGTGTCCGTGCCATGCGTTGTGTGCCGTACCGCACTCTGGAAACTTATGAGGAACCAGGGTCGGAAGTAACCTTTACCGCAGAGAGCCTGGGGTTACCTGAGCTGGGGTATATGGTGGAAAACCCGGTACTGCAGCGGGCATTGTGGGAGATGATCACCGCTCATGAGCTGATCACCTGTCTGTGCCCGGCACGGTTGCAGAGTATGACAAAGCAATCCGGTGAATGGTTGCTTACATTTGATAACGGCGACGTAATCAGTTCCCGTCTGGTTATCGGCGCGGACGGTGCGAAATCACAGGTCAGAACGCTGGCCGGTATCGGCAGCCGCGGCTGGCAGTATCGTCAGTCCTGTATGTTGATCACCGTTGATACCGGACGTGAGCAGCAGGATATCACCTGGCAGCAGTTTTTCCCGTCCGGCCCGCGTGCGTTTCTGCCGCTGTTTGATTCTTATGCCTCGCTGGTCTGGTATGACTCACCAGCGCGGATCCGCCAGCTCAGTAAACTGCCGCTGCCGCAACTGCAGGCGGAAATCCGCGCATCATTCCCTGAGCGTCTCGGAGATGTCACGCCGCTGGCCTGCGGCTCTTTCCCGCTGGTGCGGCATCATGCCGCCTGTTATGTACAGGACGGTCTGGCGCTGATCGGCGATGCGGCGCATACCATCAATCCGCTGGCCGGACAGGGGGTAAACCTCGGTTACCGTGATGCGGATACCCTGCTGAATACCCTGATTTCGGCGCGGGAGTGCTGTGAGGACTGGGGCAGTGAATCTGTTCTCAGACGTTATGAGCGCCGCCGCCGTCCCGATAATCTGCTGATGCAGGCCGGGATGGATGCGTTTTATCTCACTTTCAGTAATACCCTGCCGGGATTACAGCCGTTGCGTAACCTGGCACTGACGGTGGCACAACGTGCAACACCGCTGAAAAAACTGGCACTGAAATATGCGCTGGGAGTCTGATTACGGATTCAGGCAGGGCAGGTGATTCTCTTCTGCTTCCGGGGATGGCGGACAGCAGGCAAAAACGAAAAGCCGCTGTAAACACATCCGTGTGCGCTCAGGCGCGTCATCCCTGACGCGCATGCTTTTCGTTGATTTTGCCTGCTGTCGCGCGTTGCACATTGAGTACAATGAAATATTTATCCGGATTCAGAAAAGCAAAAAGCCCGTCAGAGACGGGCTTTCAGAATTTGGCTGGGGTACCAGGATTCGAACCTGGGAATGCTGGAATCAGAATCCAGTGCCTTACCGCTTGGCGATACCCCAAAAGATAGTGGCTGCAAAAGATGGTGGCTACGACGGGATTCGAACCTGTGACCCCAACATTATGAGTGTTGTGCTCTAACCAACTGAGCTACGTAGCCATCTTTTACTGCTTTAACAAAGCCGTTTTTCAGAATATGGCTGGGGTACCTGGATTCGAACCAGGGCATGCCAGGATCAAAACCTGGTGCCTTACCGCTTGGCGATACCCCACCTGAAAAACGAGGCTTATCATACTTCATTTTTCCACTCAGTGGAAGATGGCTGGGGTACCAGGATTCGAACCTGGGAATGCCAGGATCAAAACCTGGTGCCTTACCGCTTGGCGATACCCCATCCGGAAATATAATAAACAACAACGAATGTCACGAGAAATGGTGCGGGAGGCGAGACTTGAACTCGCACACCTTGCGGCGCCAGAACCTAAATCTGGTGCGTCTACCAATTTCGCCACTCCCGCAAAAAAGATGGTGGCTACGACGGGATTCGAACCTGTGACCCCAACATTATGAGTGTTGTGCTCTAACCAACTGAGCTACGTAGCCATCTTTTTTTTGCGTGACCTTCATCGGCGTTGCGGGGCGCATTATGCGGATTACAGCCAAAAGCGTCAACTGCTTTTTGCAGATATTTTGATGAAATCCGTTTGTTTGCCTGCATAATAATCACTTTGAAGATAAACAGTACAAAAAACAGGATAAAATCACGGAGTTGACGCATTTATCCGGTGGCGGATTATTCCGCCGTATCCGGTTTATTTTCCAGAACATGCAGCAGCAGTTCACCGTACAGCATCGCCCGTTTTATCAGGGCAAATGCCCCGATAGCGGAGTTCGGCGGCAGCTGTGAAATCACCACCGGCAGATCCTCGCGGAAATTTTTCAGCGACTGCGTATTTATGCAGCTTTGCAGAGCAGGGAGCAGCACATTTTCAGCGGCAGTTATCTCACCGGCAATCACCACTTTTTGCGGGTTAAACAGGTTTATTGTGATGGCAATGGCTTTTCCGAGGGAATTACCGACCTGTTTTATCACTTCTGCCGCGAGAGCATCCCCCCGGTTAGCGGCACGGCAGATGGCGCGGATGGAGCAGTTATCCGGCGTCAGTTCACTCTCAAATCCCTGAGCCAGCTGGTGTTTTACCCGGGTTTCAATGGCGGCATCCGACGCGACTGTTTCCAGACAGCCGAAGTTTCCGCAGTGGCAGCGTTCGCCGAGCGGATCTATCTGAATATGGCCGATTTCGCCGAGATTACCACGCCGGTTCAGCAGGATCTGATTGTTGATAATGATCCCCGCCCCGGCCCCCCGGTGAATACGCACCAGCAGGGAATCCGCGCAATCGCGCGTGGCGCCGAAATAGTGTTCGGCCAGCGCGAGGCTGCGGATATCATGGCCGGCATAGCACGGCAGTTTAAAATGGTGATGAAGATTTTCAGTCAGCGGCCAGTCACTGACAGTAATGTGAGGCATATAGCGCACAATACCGCGATCCGGATCGACCAGTCCGGGCAGTATCACCGCAATAGCGATAAGCTCGCGGATGCGGCGCTGGTGCGTCTGTCTGAAGTTGTCGATCAGCGCAATGAGTTTAGCTTCCGCATCTGCCTGAGAAGTGGCTTCCAGGGGACAGGTCTCTTCTTCGAGCGCCCGTCCGCTGAGATCAAACAGTGCGATAGTGGCATCATGGCGGCCGAGACGCACGCCGATAGTCTGGAAGGCGCGGTGCTCGGAAATAATGGAGATAGCGCGGCGTCCGCCGGTGGATGCCTGCTGATCCACCTCTTTTATCAGGCCGCGCTCAAGAAGCTGACGGGTAATTTTGGTCACGCTGGCGGGTGCCAGCTGACTTTGTTCGGCAATCTGAATGCGTGAAATCGGGCCGGAACGGTCTATCAGGCGGTAAACCACCGCCCCGTTCAGCTGTTTGACTAAATCAATATTACCTATCTGCGGAATTCCGTTACCCATCGGCGTCTTTTACTCATGATGTATGGACCACATTCCCGTTAACGATTGTCATACAGACAGAAAAATCAGCGGTGAAGGCGGTCAGGTTGGCAATACTGCCGGATTTAATACTTCCCAGTCTGTCCTGAACACCAATTGCCCGTGCCGGATAGAGTGTGGCCATGCGCAGGGTTTCATCCAGCGGAATACCGACATGCTGAACACAGTTTGCCACTGCGCGGATCATGGTGAGTGAGGAACCACTCAGTGTGCCGTTTTCGTCCACACATAAACCATCACGATAATATATCGTTTTGCCGGCAAAGATAAAATGATCCAGCCCGCTGGTTTTCGGATCAAGCCCCGCCGGGGCAGTGGCATCGGTGACCAGGATCAGCTTGTCGCGCTTGAGGGCTTTACTGTTGCGGATGTTAGGCCAGGAAACATGCAGGCCGTCAGCAATAATTCCGGCATATATTTCTGAGGTATCATAAATCGCGCCAATCAGTCCCGGCTGGCGGCCGGAAATGTACGGCATGGCATTAAACAGGTGTGTGGAGAGGGTGATACCGTTTTCAAACCCGGCACGGGACTCTTCATAACTCGCATTGGAGTGCCCGGAGGAGACCACAATTCCGGCATCCGTCAGTTTGCGGATAACAGAGGGTTCCACCATTTCCGGCGCCAGGGTGAGTTTGGTTATCACATCTGCGTTATCACACAGGAAATCAATCATCGCGGCATCCGGTTTGCGGATATAGTCCGGATTGTGTGTGCCTTTTTTCACCGGGTTGATGTAAGGCCCTTCCAGATGCAGTCCCAGCGCCTGATTTTTATGGTTTTTCAGATAATCACGCATGGCGCTGACACTCAGTTTCATCAGCGAATCGGGGCTGGTGATCAGTGTCGGCAGGAAACTGGTGCAGCCGGTGCGTTCGTTGGCCTTTTGCATAATGTCCAGGGTGCGGACCGTGATATCGTCCTCATTGTCATTAAACTGTACGCCGCCGCAGCCGTTGACCTGCAAATCAATAAATCCCGGGGAGAGGATGGCACCGCCCAGATCACGGGTGTCAATTCCGTCCGGTAACTCACTGACCGGACACACGCTGTGGATTAATTCGCCGTCAATAATGACCGCGTGGTTTTCCAGACGATCGTGACCGGTATAAATAATGGCATTGGTTAATGCGTACATAACGCCTCCTGGGGGAGAGAATACTTATTTAAAGATAAGACAACACAACAAAAACCGCCCGGATAAAGGGCGGTCAGCAGCGGTTATTCAGCAGCAAATTGTTCGATAATGTCAGATTCAAGGTGACAGAAATACTTCAGGGTTTTCACTTTCAGCTCAAGTGTGGCCGGTTCATCACACACCACAATGGCTTTCGGGTGGATCTGCACACAGGTAATCGTCCACATATGATTCACCGAGCCTTCAACCGCCTGCTGTACCGCCATCGCCTTGTTATGGCCGGTGGCGAGGATCAGCAGTTCTTTGGCATCCATCAGTGTGCCGACACCTACAGTGAGCGCATATTTCGGCACTTTATTGATGTCATTATCAAAGAAACGGGAGTTGGCGATACGGGTTTCCGGTGTCAGCGTTTTGACACGGGTGCGTGAAGTCAGTGATGAGCCCGGTTCGTTAAAGGCAATGTGACCGTCATTACCGACGCCGCCCATAAACAGCTGCACGCCGCCGTAAGCTTTCATCTTCGCTTCGTAGCGTTCACATTCCGCATCGGTATCTGGGGCATTACCATTGAGCAGGTTGATGTTTTCTGCTGGGATATCAATGTGATTAAAGAAATTCTCATGCATAAATGAGTGATAGCTCTGCGGATGGGATTCCGGCAGGCCGATATACTCATCCATATTAAAAGTCACCACATGACGGAAACTGACTTTTCCGGCCTGATGCAGGGCGATCAGCGCCTTGTAGGTGGCCAGCGGGGTGCCGCCGGTCGGCAGTCCCAGAACAAACGGTCGTTCTGCCGTCGGGCGGAACGCATTGATTTTGTCAGCGATGTACTGTGCGGACCACTGACCGACATCCTGCGCTTTCGCAAGAGGGATTAAACGCATATCGATTCTACCTCGTTAAGTTATACCGGGTTATCGGCCCGGTATCTGCTGTGCTGTCTCAGGAAGATCCTTCCTGTCTCATCTATAGCATGAATACCCGGAATTTATTAGTCACGGGAGAGAATACAGCCGCCGGAAAAGATATTTTTTATCTTAAAATAAGTTTTGTGTGACTGCCAGCATTTTAACCAGCCGGTGACGAATATTGGTGACAATAATCACAAATCACAGCTATTTAATTTGCGAAGCGAAATAAACTTTTTAGACTGATACGTATAGTTGGCAGTAAAATAAGTGTTACGCAATCCGGTGAGTGATCAGACCGGTTGTTACAAATTCAGTTGTACACAATAAGGCAGCCAATCATGGCTGTGATAATAATGCTGTAAAACAAAAAGGCCGTTCGTCAGGGCGGCAAGGGGGAGTGAGTGGGTATACTGAACTATCTGCAGCGGATTGGCCGGGCACTGATGGTGCCTGTCGCCACATTGCCGGCTGCGGCAATTCTGATGGGGGTCGGCTACTGGATCGACCCGACGGGCTGGGGTGCGGACAACGTGGTTGCCGCGTTCCTGATTAAATCCGGTGCGGCTATCATTGATAACATGTCAATGCTGTTTGCTATCGGTATCGCTTACGGGATGTCAAAAGACAAAGACGGTGCGGCAGCACTGACCGGTTTTGTCAGCTTTATGGTGGTGACCACCCTGTGTTCCACCGCGACAGTCGGTATGATTCAGGGGATCCCTCCGGAAGCGGTTCCGGCGGCGTTCGGTAAGATCAACAACCAGTTTATCGGTATTCTGGTCGGTGTTATTTCCGCCGAACTGTATAACCGTTACAGCGGTGTTGAGCTGCCGATGGCATTGTCATTCTTCAGCGGCCGCCGTCTGGTGCCTATCCTGGCATCATTCGTGATGATCCTGGTGGCTGCGGTACTGATGTATGTCTGGCCGGTCATTTATGATGCACTGGTTTCCTTCGGTAAGAGCATTAAAGACCTGGGCGCGTGGGGCGCGGGGATTTACGGCTTCTTTAATCGTCTGTTAATTCCTGTCGGTCTGCACCATGCACTGAACTCCGTGTTCTGGTTCAACGTGGCAGATATCAACGATATTCCTAACTTCCTGGCCGGTCAGCAATCCATTGATGCCGGTACGGCGATTCCGGGTGTCACAGGCCGTTATCAGGCTGGTTTCTTCCCGATCATGATGTTTGGTATCCCGGGGGCCGCGCTGGCGATTTATCACTGCGCCAAACCGGAAAACAAAGCAAAAGTGGCCGGTATCATGATCGCCGGTGCATTTGCCGCGTTCTTCACCGGTATCACCGAGCCGATTGAGTTCTCCTTTATGTTCGTGGCACCGGTTCTGTATGTCATCCATGCCTTCCTGACCGGTATCTCCCTGTTTATCGCTGCAACCATGCAGTGGATTTCAGGTTTCGGCTTTAGTGCGGGGCTGGTGGATATGGCGTTGTCTTCACGCAACCCGCTGGCAACCAACTGGTATATGCTGATCCTGCAGGGCCTGGTCTTCTTCGCGCTGTACTATGTGGTGTTCCGTTTTGTTATCACCAAATTCAACCTGTTAACCCCGGGCCGTGAAGCGGCGATGGCAACCAACGATACCGTTGATGGTTACAGTGAGAATGTCAGTACTGATAATAAAAAAGATGAGAAAAAATCCATCAGCAGCGAAGCACGTCAGTATATCGCGGCTATCGGCGGGTCAGATAACCTGACCGGTATTGATGCCTGTATCACCCGTCTGCGTCTGACTGTAAAAGACTCCGCGCAGGTCAATGATGCTTATGCGAAACAAATCGGTGCTTCCGGCGTTATCCGTCTGAATAAAGAGAGTGTGCAGGTGATTGTCGGCACCCGTGCCGAGCTGATCGCCAACGCAATGCGTGACGTGCTGAAAGAAGGCCCGGTTGCGGCAGCTCAGGCTGCGGCGGCGGCTCCGGAAGCTGTGAAAGCCAAAGCACAGGGCAATGGTAACGTGGTACTGACGCTGGTGGCACCATTCGACGGTGAAGTGGTTGATTTATCCGCTGTACCGGATGAAGCATTTGCCGGCCGTGTTGTCGGCGACGGTATTGCCATCAAACCGGAAAGTGACACCGTATATGCCCCGGCGGCAGGTACTGTGGTGAAAATTTTCGATACCAACCATGCATTCTGCCTGGAAACCGATAATGGTGCGGAAATTATTGTCCACATGGGTATTGATACCGTGAATCTGAACGGTAACGGTTTTACCCGCCTGATTGAAGAAGGCGCACAGGTTGCTGCCGGTGATGCGGTGCTGAAACTGGATCTGGCGTATCTGAACGAACATGCCAAATCCATGATAAGCCCGGTAATCATCAGTAATATCGATGATTATGATCGCGTGGAGATTGTTGCCAAAGGTCTGGTTAAGGCAAACGAATCTGAGCTGTATCATGTCATTAAATAAGTGATTGCGGTTATGATAATAACGGGAGGCAGCTGCTTCCCGTTTTTTTATCTGTTTTTTGCGCGAAGGCATCTGCCCGGCTGATATTTCTGTGCTCAGGTGGTTGTATATGAGCGCATCATATCGGATGATAAGAGGTTATTAACGCGCATATTGCATTGAGGAATTATGACAATGAACGAGGCTGATGCCCGCCCGACAAACTTTATTCGTCAGATTATTGACGAAGACCTGGCTTCCGGAAAACATACCACGGTTCACACGCGCTTCCCGCCTGAGCCGAACGGTTACCTGCATATTGGTCATGCGAAATCAATCTGCCTGAATTTCGGCATTGCACAAGACTATCAGGGGCAATGCAATCTGCGTTTTGATGACACCAACCCGGTTAAAGAAGACGTGGAATACGTTAATTCCATTGAAAACGATGTCAAATGGCTCGGTTTTCAGTGGAGCGGCAAAGTATGTTACTCCTCCGACTATTTCGACACGCTGTACAACTACGCCGTTGAGCTGATCAACAAAGGCCTGGCGTATGTCTGCGAATTAAGTCCGGAAGAGATCCGTGAATACCGCGGCACCTTAAAAGAGCCGGGCCGGAACAGCCCGTACCGCGACCGTACTCCGGAAGAGAACCTCGCGCTGTTTGAAAAAATGCGTGACGGCGGCTTTGAGGAAGGTAAAGCGTGTCTGCGTGCCAAAATCGATATGGCATCCTCCTTTATGGTGATGCGTGATCCGGTCATTTACCGTATTAAGTTTGCGACTCACCATCAGTCCGGTGACAAATGGTGCATCTACCCGATGTACGATTTCACCCACTGTATTTCTGATGCGCTGGAAGGGATCACCCATTCACTCTGTACACTGGAATTCCAGGACAACCGCCGCCTGTATGACTGGGTGCTGGATAACATCACTATTGACTGCCATCCGCGTCAGTATGAGTTCTCCCGCCTGAATCTTGAATACACTGTGATGTCCAAGCGGAAACTGAATCAGCTGGTAACAGAGAAATTTGTTGAAGGCTGGGATGACCCGCGCATGCTGACCATTTCCGGTTTGCGCCGCCGTGGTTATACCGCTGCCTCTATCCGCGAGTTCTGCCGCCGTATCGGTGTCACCAAACAGGACAACAACGTCGAAATGGCGGCACTGGAATCCTGTATCCGTGATGACCTGAACGAAAGCGCACCACGCGCCATGGCTGTTATTGATCCGGTGAAAGTCGTGATTGAAAACATGCCGGAAGGCGATGTGATGGTCACCATGCCGAATCATCCGAACAAACCGGAGATGGGCAGCCGCGAAGTGCCGTTCAGCCGTGAAATCTGGATTGATCGCGCAGACTTCCGTGAAGAAGCGAACAAACAGTACAAGCGTCTGGTGCTGAATAAAGAAGTGCGCCTGCGTAATGCGTTTGTGATTAAAGCAGAGCGTGCGGAAAAAGACAGCGAAGGCAATATCACCACTATCTACTGCACCTATGATCCGGAAACCCTGAATAAAGATCCGGCTGACGGACGTAAAGTGAAGGGCGTTATCCACTGGGTCAGCGTGAAACACGCGGTACCGGCGGAAATCCGTCTGTATGACCGCCTGTTCAGTGTACCGAACCCGGGCGCAGAGGATGATTTCCTGTCGACGCTTAACCCGGATTCTCTGGTGATCCGTCAGGGCTTTGTGGAGCCGTCACTGGTTGCCGCTGACAGCAGCAAGCCGTATCAGTTTGAGCGTGAAGGGTATTTCTGTGCTGATGCCAAATTATCCTCAGCGGATAAATTAGTCTTTAACCGGACTGTCGGCCTGCGTGATACCTGGGCGAAAATTGAGAGTAAATAACAGATAACACAGTGTTATTAATATAAAAAAGCCGTTCGCAGGAACGGCTTTTTTGTGTGCATGTGTTCTGAAAAACGGCAACAAAAAAGGCGCGATACGCGCCTTTCATACAAAATGGTTAACGGCGAGAATTATTTTTTCTCGTCGTGGATACCTTCATCAGAACGGCAGTCACCATCCGCACAGTGGCCGTACAGGTACAGGCTGTGGTTGGTGAGTTTAATACCGTGGCGTTCCGCGATATTTTTCTGACGTGATTCAATGGATTCATCACTGAACTCAATCACTTTACCGCAATCCAGGCAGATCAGGTGATCGTGGTGGTGTTGCTGGGTCAGTTCGAAAACGGATTTGCCGCCCTCAAAGTTATGACGGGTGACAATACCGGCGTCATCAAACTGGTTCAGAACGCGGTAGACAGTTGCGAGTCCAATCTCTTCACCGATATCGATCAGTTTTTTGTAGAGATCTTCCGCACTGACGTGATGGCACTCCGGATCCTGCAACACTTCCAGAATCTTCAGGCGGGGAAGTGTGACTTTCAGTCCTGCATTTTTCAATGCTTTATTGTTATCGGTCATGCGGATTTAGTCCTATATTGTCGCTGGTGAGCGCACATTCGGGAAAACGCTCAACGGCTGAACACAATGTCCGGCTATCAAAAGGTGTCAGGTGCGATTCGCCTGACCGATGCCGGACCGGATAAATAATATCATTACATAAATAAGCAGAATTATCATTCGCAATTTAAGGGAA
This sequence comes from Morganella sp. HSTU-ASny43, assembly GCF_022819185.1. Taxonomy (NCBI): domain Bacteria; kingdom Pseudomonadati; phylum Pseudomonadota; class Gammaproteobacteria; order Enterobacterales; family Morganellaceae; genus Morganella; species Morganella sp. HSTU-ASny43. The sequence continues at coordinate 33,463 of NZ_WSPG01000015.1, read as the reverse complement.
AACCTTAAATTGCCAGAATCTCGTCAAGACTCATTTCTTCGCGGATCTGCTCAACCCATTTTGCCACGCGTTCGTTAGTCAGCTCCGGCTGGCGATCTTCATCAATAGCCAGGCCGATAAAGTGACTGTCGTCCGCCAGGCCTTTTGACTCTTCAAAGTGGTAGCCTTCTGTCGGCCAGTGGCCCACAATGGTCGCGCCGCGCGGTTCAATGATGTCACGGATGGTGCCCATGGCGTCACAGAAATACTCTGCGTAATCCTCCTGGTCACCACAACCGAAGATAGCCACAATTTTACCGTTAAAATCAATTTCTTCCAGTGTCGGGAAAAAATCATCCCAGTCACACTGTGCTTCGCCGTAATACCAGGTCGGGATACCCAGCAGTAAGAAATCAAACCCTTCGATGTCCTCTTTGCTGCACTTGGCAACATCCCGGACTTCAGCAACGTCATCGCCGAGTAATTTCTGAATCATTTTAGCGATATTTTCTGTGTTACCGGTGTCACTACCAAAAAATATACCTGCGATTGCCATAAATAAGCCTCTCAACCGAAAATCTCTGTGCCTGCAAAAGGACGCCGCAGCGACAACAAGCAGAAATTATAACTATTTCATCTTCATAAATACCATTCTGACGAAAACAGTATTTGAAGTCTGTCAAATTTGTGTGGTGTGTCGTCTCACAATTTGGTGCATAAATCAGAACGCTGAAGGTAATCAAGCAGAATTTGCTCGATAAGTTCGCCCCGGTTCACGTTTTCTTCGTATGCCAGCTGGTTCAGGGCATCGACAATATCCGCATTCAGTTTGAGCTCAACGCGGCGTAATCCGTTAACTTTGTCACGCCGCAGCTGATTGCGTTTGTTAATCCGCAACTGCTCATCACGGGAGAGCGGGTTTGTTTTCGGTCGTCCGGGCCGGCGTTCGTCAGCGAACAAATCCAGCGTGGTACGATCCGTTTGTTCTTTGGCCATAATTTTACTACGAAAAGGCGGATTACAATGATAAACGCGCAATGATACACCGCCATCCCGCTTACCGCCACCGCTTCGCGGCCTGTTACCGCGGATTTCGTGCAGATTGATTAACATCGCACCGTCTGCCCGCCTGTGCGGCAGCCCTGCAGGACGGGTGATGGGTTTCGTCAATGAATTAAATATTGCAATTATCGTTATGAATATATTAGAAAAAAAAGAGTATTCAGCTCAGGATAACGGAGTGTTTTTGCGGGCAGGCATTACGTAGTATGTATTTTCAGCAAGGGAATAACAGAGGACGCGCACATGGATCGTATCTCAGAATCTGCGGAATTATCGCGGATGTCGCACAAAAAGTATCACTACGGCTGCAAAGTAAAGCAGATGCTGACGGTGTTTATCCGTCCGCTTCAGTATTTGTGTCTGATTTTATCCGGCTGCTGCCTGCTGGATATCTGTTTTGATCTGCCGGGGCAGGATGTCAGACATCAGGTGCGTTCTGTTGTGGCCTGGTGGCAGGAGAGTGACGATGACAGTCTGATACTGAGTTTCCGTCAGTGAATGATGCCGCCGTGACGGCGGCACTGCTGTCAGGCTTTATCCAGGAAACGGCTGATGGCGCGCAGAACCGCGTCCGGTTTTTCAGCGTGTACCCAGTGGCCGCATCCGGCAATCACATGGGCGGTTGCCTGCGGGAACTGCGCCATAATGGCGTCGCGGTATTCCGGTTTCACATACGATGAATTACCGCCCGGGATAAGCAGCAGCGGAACCTGTTGCGGCGGCAGGGTTTCCCAGCCGATGATGGATTCATACTGTGCTTTGATAACCGGCAGATTGAATTTCCATTCTCCCTGCTTAAAGGATTTCAGCAGGAACGGAATAACGCCATCCTCACGGATGCGGCGCGCCATAATTGCGGTGGCCTCAGTGCGTGTGGTGACACCGGCGGCAGTAACATCTTCCAGTGCCGCGATAATCTCATCATGACGACGTACACCGTAAGCGACGGGAGCCATATCAATAACAATCAGTTTTTCAGTAACATCCGGAGCCAGTGCAGCCAGCGCCATGGCGATTTTTCCGCCCATGGAATGGCCAATCACTATTACTTTTTCAATGTTCAGGGAGCGGATAAGATCAAGTACATCCTGCGCCATTTCCCGGTAAGTCATGGTTTGTGCGCGCGGTGAATCGCCGTGGTTACGGACATCAATCTGTACCACGGTATGCGTTTTCCGCAGTTCACGGCCAAGCACCCCGAGGTTATGCAGATCCCCGAACAGACCGTGGATCAGAACAATGGGTGTGGTGTGATGTGATATTTCAGGCGTGAATATTTCATGATGAAGTAATGCAGGTAATTTCATATTAACAACCGATCCGCAGAGCAAAACAGGCGGATATGATGACACGGCAGCCCCCGGAAACCAACATGTTAAGTAAATGTTTCTGTGATTGATTGTGCGTCCGGAAACGATAACTTACTGATTTATTTTTTAAATGCCGTACGGGGCAAACTGCGGGGGTTTTTAGTTTAAGTTATTGAAATTTTACTTGTTTTGTTTTGCATTTTTCTATCTTATAATAACGTGTTCCGCGTTAACGAATAAAAGAACCGGGTAGAAATGAAAACAATCGATGTAGATGAAGAACTTTACAGTTATATTGCCAGCCACACACAGCACATTGGTGAAAGTGCATCGGAAATTTTGCGCCGTATGCTCAATTTAGGGCCGCAGGCTCCGGGTACCACCTGCGCACCTGTTGCAACTGACAGCGCGGATAACAAAACTCCGCCGGTTACCCCGCGTCCGGTAAAAGCCACTTCTCAGGATCCGGTCCGCGTCATGCGCGAACTGCTGCTGTCCGACAGCTATGCAGAGAAAAAGAAAACGATCGACCGTTTTATGCTGGTGTTATCCGTACTGTATAATATTGATCCGCAAGGGTTCAGCAAAAGCACCGATGAACTCCACGGCCGCACCCGCGTCTATTTCGCCGGTGATGAGCACACGCTGCTGGCCAGCGGTAAAACCAGCAAGCCGCGCCACATTCCGGGCACGCCGTTCTGGGTTATCACCAACACCAATACTCAGCGTAAGCAGAGCATGGTAGAACAGATTATGCAGGGAATGGGCTTCCCGGCAAATACTGTCGAGAAAGTCTGCAATACCCTGTAAGGGGTATTTATCTGCCGGTGACGGCATAATCAGGGGAGAATGACACAGTGGCTCATACGCACCCGCGGGCTGGTCAGCCTGCGCAACAATCCGATTTAATCAATGTGGCGCAGCTAACCTCTCAGTATTATACCCTTGCACCTGATGCGGCGGATCCGGCACAGCAGGTCAAATTCGGGACTTCCGGCCACCGCGGCAGTGCGGCGCGCGGTAGTTTCAATGAAGCACATATTCTGGCGGTCACTCAGGCAATCGCCGAAATCCGTCAGCAGCAGGGCATTACCGGGCCGTGCTATGTGGGTAAAGATACTCACGCCCTCTCTGAAGCGGCATTTCAGACGGTGTTATCCGTACTGGCCGCAAATGGTGTCCGCGTTATTATTCAGGAAAATAATGGTTTCACCCCGACACCGGCGGTGTCTCATGCCATCCTGACTTACAACCGCGACCATGCTGATAAAGCGGACGGCATTGTGATCACGCCGTCTCACAACCCGCCGGAAGATGGCGGTATCAAATACAACCCGCCGACCGGCGGCCCGGCAGATACTGACCTCACCTCTGTTATCGAAAAGCGCGCCAATGAGCTGCTGGCCGGTAATATGGCGCAGGTGAAACAGATACCGGTGTGTGATGCCCTGCGCAGCCCGCTGGTCAGCGCGGTGAACCTGATTGAGCCTTACGTCAGTTCGCTCAGTGACGTGATCAACATGGATGCTATCCGTAACGCGAAACTCAAAATCGGCGTGGATCCGCTGGGTGGTGCCGGGATTGAGTACTGGAAACGCATCCGTGATTTTTATGATCTGGATATTGAGCTGGTCAATGAGCAGGTGGATCAGACATTCCGCTTTATGCCGCTGGATCACGACGGGGTTATCCGTATGGATTGCTCCTCAAAATGGGCGATGGCGGGTCTGCTCAGCATGCGTGACCGCTTCTCGCTGGCCTTCGCCAATGACCCGGATTACGACCGCCACGGGATTGTGACACCGAAAGGGCTGATGAATCCGAACCATTATCTGGCGGTGGCGATTAACTATTTATTTCAGCACCGTCCGGACTGGCCGGCCTCTGTCGGTGTCGGCAAAACCCTGGTATCCAGTGCGATGATTGATCGCGTGGTTGCCGATTTGCAGCGTGATCTGGTGGAAGTCCCGGTCGGGTTCAAGTGGTTTGTGGACGGGCTGTATAACGGCACACTGGGCTTCGGCGGGGAAGAGAGCGCGGGGGCTTCGTTCCTGCGCTTTGACGGTACACCGTGGTCAACCGATAAAGACGGTATTATCCTCTGCCTGCTTGCAGCGGAGCTGACCGCCGTGACCGGCAAAAACCCGCAGCAGCATTATGATGAGCTGGCGGAAAAATTCGGTTCACCGTGCTACAGCCGGATCCAGGCAGCGGCCAGTCATGCGGAGAAATCCCGGCTGTCAAAACTGTCTCCGGAAATGGTTACTGCAGATACCCTGGCCGGTGATCCGATCACCGCCCGCCTGACAGCCGCGCCGGGTAACGGTGCGTCGATCGGCGGCCTGAAAATCATGAGTGAGCAGGGGTGGTTTGCCGCGCGTCCTTCCGGTACGGAAGATGCCTATAAAATCTACTGTGAAAGTTTCCGGGGTCCGGAACATCTGGTACAGATAGAAAAAGAAGCCATTGAAATAGTCAACCAGGTGATTGCGGACTGACGCATTCCCCGGAAAAGCTGCGCGGAGCGGATCTTCCCCTCCGCGTTTTTTTTGCCTGTCTCAGCCCAGAGCAACCATCAGCGCACCAACGGTGATCAGCGCAACGCCACCGGCCGCAATCATAGAAATTTTTTCACCGAACAGGATCACGGCAAAAATCACAGCAAAAACCACACTCAGTTTATCAATCGGGGCAACCTGAGAAACCTGACCGTTTTTTATTGCCATAAAATAGAACAGCCAGGAAAGTGCCCCGGCAATCCCGCTCAGAGCGATAAAGAACAGGGCTTTACGGTTTTCGATTATCTCACTGATAAGATTAAGTTTTCCCTGAACCACCACCACACCGACCAGAAACAGCGCCATAATCACTGCACGGATCGCGGTTGCGGTATTAGCATCCAGATGCTGCAGCCCCATTTTCCCGAAGACAGCAACCATTGCGGCGCTGATAGCAGACAGCAGGGCATAGATCAGCCAGGTACTCATAATAAATAATTCCCATTATCAATTAGTGATGTGAATATCATAAGGTATTTTCATTAGCGTGGTAGCTTAATTTTGAATAATAAAATTGTTAATAAAATGATAAAAAATAACAATTATGTAATTTAATTACTTAAAAGGGGCATTTTGTGCGTATCATACCGGTGTCAAGTGGTCAGATGAGTGGTAAAGTTTCACCAGTTGGGTTAATATGAAAGCGAAATACATTCGGTGATTATTGCTGTTCTGCGATAATCCGTTATTAAGGAGGGTCTCAATGTCAACATTTCAGGTATATCCGTTGCATAAGGTTCTCTTGCGCCGTACCGGTGCAGTATCTTTAGGTATCCTGGCGTTCCCGTTTATGCTGTTCTACCGGGATCGCGCCCGCTTCTGGAGCTATCTGTACCGTGTGTGGTCCAAGACAAGCGATAAACCGGTCTGGCTGGCACGTTCAGAAAATGCGGTAAGCAGTACCCAGCAGCACTGATACCGGCATCCGGAAAGCAAAAGAGACGCCCGGCGATGTTATCGCGGGGCGTTTTTTTATGTCTGCAAATTGCTATTGGCGGGCAGGGAAGGTATGGTAAATCTATCCGCACGGACAGGAAAAATGTATGAATCATATTGAATTAGAACAGATTATTAATGAAAAGCTGGCAGTACAGGATTTTCAGGATTATGCCCCGAACGGTCTGCAGGTTGAAGGACGTGAACAGGTTCAGCGCGTGGTGACCGGCGTGACCGCCTGTCAGGCATTACTGGATGAAGCGGTGAGACTGAATGCGGACGCGGTGCTGGTGCATCACGGCTATTTCTGGAAAAACGAGCCGGTCAGTATCCGGGGCATGAAGCAGCGCCGGATCAAAACACTGCTGTGTAACGATATGAATTTATACGGTTATCATCTGCCGCTGGATGCCCATCCGGAACTGGGAAATAACGCGAAACTGGCGCAACTGATGGGGGTCACGGTCACCGGGCAGGTTGATCCGCTGCTTCCGTGCGGTGAGTTCGCGCAACCGGTCAGCGGCGAGGAACTGGTGCAGCGTTTACAGCAAGGGCTGGATAGGGAGATTCTGCATTGCGGGGATAACGCGCCTGCTCAGATTAAAAAACTGGGCTGGTGTACCGGCGGCGGTCAGAGTTTTATTCAGGCAGCCGCAGATGCGGGGCTTGACGGCTTTGTGACCGGCGAGGTATCAGAGCAGACAATCCATATCGCCCGTGAATGCGGGATGCACTTCTTTGCCGCCGGTCACCATGCCACCGAGCGCGGCGGGATCCGTGCTCTGGGTGAATGGCTGCAGAAAACGCACGGGCTGGATGTGATTTTTGTGGATATCCCGAACCCGGCATAACGGGTAACAGGAAAAGCCGGTCAGAAGACCGGCTTTTCCTTATGTTGTTTGTGTGCTTTGTACTGTCTTGCGCGGTGCACAGAGCAGTGTTCCCGCAGCACAGACACACAGTGTCAGGCCAAGATGCTGACTCAGCCCGGCCAGTGCCAGTCCGCCGCCAATCAGCAGGTAATACATCAGACCGAGCAGCGCACCGGCAGTACCGGGGCGGTCACGGTAATCCTGTAACACACCGGCCAGAATATTCGGAATGGCGAGCCCGTAACAAATCACGATACCTGTTACCGGCAGCACAAACAAAATCGATCCTGACAACAGCCAGACCGCAGCAGCGCTGACCATACCGGTTACGGCAGCAAGGCGGATCAGTGAATGGCTGTGCCATCCGCGTTTAAGCAGGACACGGTTGATCACAGAGCCTGCGGCCACGCCAAGCGCGAGCAGTAATCCGCTGTAACCGAATTCCTGTTGTGTAAAGCCCAGCCCGCTGAAATAAAATGGTGCTAACTGGTAGTAGCTGAACAGGCTGATATTCAGAAAGGCAATCAGCAGCACATTGCGCAGAATAAAGCGGTCACACAGCATACGGCCGGCTGTTTCCGGCAGCGAAACTGACGTGATATGTGCCGGACGTGTTTCCGGTAACCGGAGTGCTGTCCATACCAGCAGAACAACCGCCAGTACCGCAAGCCCGGTAAAGACGCCCTGATATCCGGCAAAACCGGTCAGCAACGCGCCGCTGAACATGCCCAGTGCCGGGCTGACAGCCAGTGCTATCCCCATGACAGAGAATACTTTTGCCAGCTCATCCCCGCGGTAACAGTCACGCATGATGGTTTGTGTGCCGACTGAGCCGACCGCCGCCCCGAAGGCAGACAGCATCCGCAGGATCAGTAACACGCTGAAATCCTGTGTGATAACCGCGCCGCAGTAGGCGGCAGCGTAAAGTATCAGACCGCTCAGCATGGTGCGTCTGCGCCCGGCGATATCACATAAACGTCCCCAGGTGACCACGCCGAGTGCGAAGGCGAAAAAGTACAGGGACAGAGTCTGTCCTGCCTGTGCCGCACTGACGCCGAATCCCTGTGCGATATCTGTCAGCGCCGGACTGTAGATGGTTTCCGCTATCTGCGGGAACATCATCAGGGCAACGGCAAGTGTTAATGCGGGTTTTTGTATTGTCATTTTGTCCCCCTTTTTTGTAACTGAAATGAACGGGGAGCAGATTAGCAAAAGGCGGGATGTCTTATTATAATAATAAGGACATTCTGTTTATCAAAAGGGACAACATGGCGTGGCTGAAGCAAAGTGATGCATTTGATGCGGACAACTATTCCGCGCCACTGATTGGCATTGCCGCAGAGATGGCGGCACAGCATGATTCCGGTTTTCACTGCCATCAGCGCGGACAATTGCTGTTTACTGAGCGGGGGGCGATTCAGATTACCCTGACGGACACGCTCTCTGTTCTGCCGCCGACGCGGGTAGCGTGGATCCCGCCGCAGATGCTGCACCGTGCACAAATGTTTGAGGCTGTCGGTTACCGCTCACTGTATCCGGATGCGCAACTCAGCGCCTGTCTGCCGCCAACCTGTGAAATCTTCGGCGTATCGCCGCTGCTGCGTGAGATCCTGTTTCTCTTTGCCGGACTGCCGTTTGACAGTGACTGGACACAACCCCGTTTACAGCATCTGCTGCCGGTATTTCTGGATGAGCTGGCGCTGGCCGGGCGGGAAGATATGCAGTTACCGCTGCCGTCGGACCGGCGGCTGAAAACCCTGGATCCCCGGATACTGCCGCCGCAGCTTAATGAGCTGGCATCCCGCTGCGGTGCCGGGGAAAAGACGATAACGCGGATTTTCCGGCGGGAAACCGGTATGAGCTACCAGCAGTGGCGGCAGCAGTGGCGATTAATAAAATCTGTTGAACTTTTGGCGAAAAAATACCGCAGCAGTGATATTGCACAGGCTCTCGGATTTGCCAGTGACAGCGCGTTTGTCTCTTTCTTCCGTAAGATGACCGGAAAAACACCCGGTGAATATATGGGTAAATGAATAGCCGGGAGTTAAAAATGCATAAAAAAACCCTCCGGAGAGGGTTTTATAAGGATTAATACGGTATTGTCACGATGAACAGCGTTTGGTGACTTTGGTTTCAAACGGACGCTCAGTGTAACCGGTATAAAGCTGGCGCGGACGGGCAATTTTCAGGCCGTCGTCGTGCATTTCGCTCCAGTGGGCGATCCAGCCGATGGTGCGGCCGATAGCAAAGATTACCGTGAACATATTTGACGGAATACCCAGCGCTTTCAGGATGATACCGGAGTAGAAATCCACGTTCGGATAGAGTTTCTTCTCGATAAAGTACGGGTCGTTCAGTGCGATACGTTCCAGCTCCATCGCCACTTCGAGCAGGCTGTCATTCAGGCCCAGTTCGTTCAGTACTTCGTGACAGGTTTCACGCATCACTTTGGCACGCGGGTCATGGTTTTTGTACACGCGGTGGCCGAAGCCCATCAGACGGAAAGAGTCATTTTTATCTTTCGCGCGCTCAATAAAGGCCGGGATGTGATCGACGGTCTGGATCTCTTCCAGCATACGCAGGCAGGCTTCGTTCGCACCGCCGTGAGCAGGTCCCCACAGGGAGGCAATACCGGCTGCGATACAGGCGAACGGGTTGGCACCGGAAGAACCGGCGGTCCGGACAGTGGAAGTGGAGGCGTTTTGTTCGTGGTCTGCGTGCAGGATCAGGATTCTGTCCATGGCACGTTCCAGCACCGGATTAACCACATACTCTTCACACGGGGTGGCAAACATCATACGCAGGAAGTTACCGGCGTAGGAAAGATTGTTCTTCGGATAGACAAACGGCTGCCCGACAGAATATTTGTAACACATTGCCGCGACGGTCGGCATTTTGGAGAGCAGACGGTAGGCCGCAATTTCGCGGTGGCGCGGATTGTTCACATCCAGCGAGTCATGGTAGAACGCCGCCAGTGCGCCGGTCACGCCGCAGAGCACGGCCATCGGGTGAGAGTCACGGCGGAACCCATTGAACAAGCGGGTGATCTGCTCGTGGATCATGGTGTGGCGTTTTACGGTTTCTTTAAATTCGTCGTACTCTTTCTGATCAGGCGCTTCGCCATACAGCAGGATGTAGCACACTTCCAGATAATCAGATTTCATCGCCAGCTCTTCAATCGGGAAGCCGCGATGTAACAGGATACCTTCATCACCGTCGATATACGTGATTTTTGATTCACAGGACGCAGTGGAGGTGAAGCCGGGATCAAAGGTGTAGTAGCCTTTTCCGCCGAGCGTCCGGACATCAACTACGGGCTGGCCGAGAGTCGGGCTCAGGATATCCAGATCAGTAACCCTGACGCCGTTTAGTGTCAGCTCCGCCTTTGTATTAGACATGTAGGTCTCCTTAGCGCATTTATTATTTGTTTTTCAATCTTATTGTGATAACCCCTGATGCGTTACCTGAATGGATACCGTACCTGGTGTTACGTTATCCGGTACGGTGCATGACGGGTTATCAGATTGTTAATGAAACTTTGTGTTGCGATAAAAGTTATGTTGTACAGCAAGATATTGTGCATTTTTTGCAAGTTACACTTTTGCATAAGTTTGCACTTACGGGAAGTCTTTCTTACCGGTAATTGCCGTTTTAATTTTTGTATTTAACCACATAATGTAATTCAAATGTTGTCAGAATGTCACAAGTCATAATAATGGGCGTTTTTATTGTGTGAACCGTGATCTTATTCACTGTTCTGGCTAAATCTGACCAAACATTTTGTATGGGAATTGTAATCATATTGTGAAGTCCATATACTGCCTCAAGGTCTCCGGAATTCCCTGAAGCAGGAGCACCCAGCGTAACTGAATCATTACTTTTGTAAAACAATACGGATGTTGATTTTACTTAAGGATTGTTCTTATTTCCCCAGCGCTGTCTGATTTCCGCCCGGGTCCGGAGGAAGGAAAAATAATAAAGAGCTGTGTGGGCAAAATTGTGAAAAAACAACGACCTGTCAATTTAGACTTGCAGACGATCCACTTTCCGATCCCTGCAATCGCTTCAATTTTACACCGTGTCTCAGGCGTCATTACCTTCATTGCTGTAGCGATTCTGCTGTGGTTATTAGGGTTGTCGCTGTCCTCGCCGGAAGGGTTTGCGCAGGCTGCTGATATCATGAGCGGTTTCTTCGCGAAGTTTATCCTCTGGGGCATCCTCACTGCATTGGCTTACCACATCTGTGGTGGCATTCGTCACATGTTAATGGATTTCGGATTTGTTGATGAAACGCTGGCTGCCGGTATTTCATCCGCGAAGATTTCCATGGTTCTGACTGTGATTTTAGCCGTGTTGGCGGGGGTTCTGGTATGGTGAAAAATTCAAAAATCAGTGCGACCACGCTCGGTCGTAACGGTATTCAGGATTGGTTAATTCTGCGTGCCAGCGCCATTGTGATTACACTTTATGTACTCTACCTCGTCGGTTTTGTGGCTTTTACCTCTGACATCACTTATGACGTCTGGTACAGCTTCTTTACCGCTTCATTCACTCAGGTGTTCACCACCCTGACACTGATCGCCATTCTCGCCCATGCCTGGGTCGGGTTATGGCAGGTACTGACGGATTACGTCAAGTGCCTGAGCCTGCGCCTGCTGCTGCAATTTATTATCATTATTGTGCTGGCAGCCTATGTCATTTACGGTTCAATCATTGTGTGGGGTGTCTAAATGAGCTTACCTGTCAGAGAGTTTGACGCAGTTGTTATCGGTGCAGGCGGCGCAGGTATGCGCGCGGCACTTCAGATTTCTCAGTCCGGCCTGTCCTGTGCCCTGTTATCCAAAGTGTTCCCGACCCGCTCTCATACAGTATCCGCCCAGGGCGGTATCACTGTGGCGCTGGGGAATACCCATCCGGATAACTGGGAATGGCACATGTACGACACCGTAAAAGGGTCGGATTACATCGGTGACCAGGATGCTATCGAATACATGTGTAAAACCGGCCCGGAAGCGGTGCTGGAACTGGAGCACATGGGGTTACCGTTCTCCCGTCTGGACGACGGCAGTATTTATCAGCGTCCGTTCGGCGGACAATCCAAAGATTTCGGGGGCGAGCAGGCTGCACGTACTGCCGCTGCGGCTGACCGTACCGGTCACGCACTGCTGCATACGCTGTATCAGCAGAACCTGAAAAATCACACCACGATTTTTTCCGAATGGTATGCCCTGGATCTGGTGAAAAACCAGGACGGCGCCATTATGGGCACCACCGCTATCTGTATCGAAACCGGTGAAGTGGTCTATTTCAAAGCCAAAGCCACGATTCTGGCGACCGGCGGTGCGGGGCGTATCTATCAGTCCACCACTAACGCCCATATCAACACCGGTGATGGTGTCGGTATGGCGGTGCGTGCCGGTATTCCACTGCAGGATATGGAAATGTGGCAGTTCCACCCGACCGGGATTGCCGGTGCCGGGGTACTGGTTACTGAAGGCTGCCGTGGTGAGGGCGGTTATCTGCTCAATAAAGACGGCGAACGCTTTATGGAGCGCTACGCACCGAACGCTAAAGATCTTGCCGGGCGTGACGTGGTTGCCCGTTCTATTATGATCGAAATCCGCGAAGGCCGTGGTTGTGACGGCCCGTGGGGACCACATGCCAAACTGAAACTCGACCATCTGGGCAAAGAAGTGCTGGAATCCCGTCTGCCGGGTATTCTGGAACTGTCCCGGACATTCGCCCACGTTGACCCTGTCAAAGAGCCGATTCCGGTTATCCCGACCTGCCACTATATGATGGGCGGCATCCCGACGAAAGTCACCGGTCAGGTTGTGACCATGAATGAGCAGGGTGAGGATGTGCTGGTTCCGGGTCTGTTTGCAGTCGGTGAAATTGCTTGTGTTTCTGTTCACGGTGCAAACCGCCTCGGTGGTAACTCACTGCTTGACCTGGTGGTCTTCGGCCGTTCAGCCGGTCTGCATCTGAAAGAATCCATTCTGGAGCAGGGCGCAATGCGTGATGCCGGTGAATCGGATATCGATGCGGCACTGGCGCGTCTGAACCGCTGGAATAACACCCGCAGCGGTGAGGATCCGGTTGCTATCCGCAAGGCCCTGCAATCCTGTATGCAGCACAACTTCTCGGTATTCCGTGAAGGGGATGCGATGGCCAAGGGACTGGAAGAGCTGAAAGCCATTAAAGAGCGTCTGCAGTATGCGCGTCTGGATGATACCTCATCAGAATTCAACACCCAGCGCATCGAGTGTCTGGAGCTGGATAACCTGATGGAAACGGCGTATTCCACTGCAATGGCCGCCAACTTCCGTACTGAAAGCCGTGGTGCGCACAGCCGTTTTGACTATCCGGATCGCGATGATGCGAACTGGCTGTGTCATTCCCTGTACCTGCCGCAATCTGAAACCATGACACGCCGTGCGGTGAACATGCAGCCTAAGCTGCGTGACCCATTCCCGCCGAAGATTCGTACTTACTGATGTGTGGTGATGAGGCATTTGCGGAGAGAATACTATGAAAGTTGAATTTTCAGTTTATCGCTATAACCCGGATGTGGATAACGCACCACACATGCAGAACTATCAGCTGGATGTGGAAGAAGGCCGGGACATGATGGTGCTGGATGCACTGATTCTGCTGAAAGAGCAGGATCCGAGCCTGTCATTCCGCCGCTCCTGTCGTGAAGGGGTGTGTGGTTCTGACGGTATCAATATGAACGGCAAAAACGGTCTGGCCTGTATCACTCCGTTGTCGGCGCTGATGAAAGGCGGTAAAAAAGTGGTGATCCGTCCGCTGCCGGGCTTACCGGTGGTGCGGGATCTGGTGGTGGATATGGGGCAGTTCTACGCGCAGTATGAAAAGATCCGCCCGTATCTGATCAACGACAACAAAAACCCGCCGGCGCGTGAGCATTTACAGTCACCGGCGCAGCGTGAAAAGCTCGATGGTCTGTACGAATGTATCCTGTGTGCCTGCTGCTCGACATCCTGCCCGTCCTTCTGGTGGAACCCGGACAAATTTATCGGCCCGGCCGGTTTATTAGCCGCGTACCGCTTCCTGACGGACAGCCGCGATACCGAGACAGAATCCCGTCTTGACGACATCAGTGATGCTTTCAGCGTATTCCGCTGTCACGGCATCATGAACTGCGTCAGTGTATGTCCGAAAGGGCTGAATCCGACAAAAGCAATTGGTCATATTAAATCAATGTTACTGAAACGCAGTGCATAATTGACTTTATTCTGCTTAAGCGATTGATAATAATAAGATGCCTGCCCGGCAGGCATCTTTTACCAACCCGTAACAATAGGCATAATCTATCGCAGTAAGTGTTAGAAGCGACAATAAATGTAGTTAATTGTGATTAAGATGTGAGTTTTTTGGTTCAAATGTAAGTATGGTTATAGACAGTACAGGGATCTTCAGCAACGGTTATTCCGTTGCTAAAGGTTCCTCAGGGATACACAGAACATAAGATGCACAAGCACCACCCAGGAATCCTTTACGCACCGCAATGTATCGCGGTATTAGTTATCACGGCGAAAACTAAACCCGGCCTCATTCAGGTTGCAGGGCAGCGGCAGACGGGGAATCCGCAGAACAGAGCCACTCTGTTTTCCGGACGGACACGCAGCCGGTAGACCGCAGCCGGGAAGACAACGGGGATGAAGCTCTAAGCTTAAGGGATCATAATGCAGAACGGCGCACTGAAGGACTGGCTGGATTCCAGCTTTCTGGCTGGAGAAAACCAGGCCTACATAGAAGATATCTATGAAGACTATCTGAACGATCCGTCCTCCGTCGATGGAAGTTGGCGGGAGATTTTCGACTCACTGCCGAAAGCGGACATCACAGAACAACCTCATTCACAGACGCGCGACTACTTCCGTCGTCTGGCCAAAGATTCGACCCGCTACCACACCTCCGTCAGCGATCCGGCGATGGATTCCAAGCAGGTCAAAGTCCTGCAGCTTATCAACGCATTCCGCTTCCGCGGTCATCAGAATGCCAACCTTGACCCGCTCGGCCTGTGGAAACAGGAACCGGTTCCGGATCTGGACCCGGCGTTCCACAATCTGACCAAAGCCGATTTTGATGAAACCTTTAACGTCGGTTCTTTTGCCATCGGCAGCGAAACCATGCGGCTGAGCGAGTTGTTTGATGCATTAAAACGCATTTACTGCGGCTCCATCGGCGCTGAGTATATGCATATCACCAATACCGAAGAGAAACGCTGGCTCCAGCAACGTCTGGAATCCGTTGACGTCAGTAAGCTGTTCAGTGCTGATGAAAAACGGCGTTTCCTGGCGGATCTGACCGCAGCCGAAGGGCTGGAGCGCTATCTCGGGGCGAAATTCCCGGGCGCAAAACGTTTCTCACTGGAAGGGGGCGATTCCCTCATTCCGATGCTGAAAGACCTGATCCGTCATGCCGGTAAGCAGGACACCCGCGAAGTGGTGCTGGGTATGGCACACCGCGGTCGTCTGAACGTTCTGGTTAACCTGTTCGGTAAAAAACCGGCGGATCTGTTTGATGAGTTTGCCGGTAAACACAAAGATCATCTGGGTACCGGTGATGTGAAATACCATCAGGGTTTCTCGTCTGACTTCGTGACAGAAGGGGCTCAGGTGCATCTGGCACTCGCCTTTAACCCGTCTCACCTTGAGATTGTCAGCCCGGTGGTCATCGGCTCTGTCCGCGCCCGCCGCGACCGTCTGCCGGAAAGTCTGAGCAAAATGGTTCTGCCGATCACCATTCACGGTGACTCAGCGGTAACCGGGCAGGGGATTGTTCAGGAAACGCTGAACATGTCACAGGCACGGGGCTATGAAGTGGGCGGGACTGTCCGCATTGTTATCAATAACCAGATTGGTTTCACCACCTCCAACCCGAAAGATACCCGGTCAACGGAATACTGTACTGACATCATGAAGATGGTACAGGCACCGATTTTCCACGTGAATGCTGATGATCCGGAAGCTGTGGCATTCGTGACCCGCCTGGCACTGGATTTCCGTAATACCTTTAACCGCGATGTGATGATCGACCTGGTCTGCTACCGCCGTCACGGCCATAACGAGGCGGATGAGCCGAGTGCAACCCAGCCGATGATGTACCAGAAAATCAAACAGCACCCGACACCGCGTAAAATCTACGGCGATAAACTGATTGCCGAAGGTGTGGTCGCTGCCGGTGATGTGACTGAAATGGTCAATATGTACCGTGATGCGATGGATCGCGGTGACTGTGTGGTGGAAGAGTGGCGTGAAATCGGTAAAGCAGCGCTTACCTGGGAACCGTACCTGAATCACAACTGGAACGACAGCTACGCCAATAAAGTGGAACTGAAACGCCTCGGTGATCTGGCGCGCCGTATCAGTACCGTGCCGGAAGAAGTGCATATGCACCCGCGTGTCGAAAAAATCTATACCGACCGTGCGGAAATGGCGGAAGGTAATAAACTGCTCGACTGGGGTGCGGCGGAGAATCTGGCTTACGCAACACTGGTGGATGAAGGTGTTCCGGTGCGTCTGTCCGGTGAGGATGCGGGACGCGGTACGTTCTTCCATCGTCACGCGGTTATTCATAACCAGAGCAACGGCTCCTGCTATGTGCCGCTGATGAATGTCCATAACGCCCAGGGACGCTTCAATGTATGGGACTCCGTCCTGTCTGAGGAAGCGGTACTGGCCTTTGAATACGGCTATGCAACCACTGACCCGCGCGGCCTGACTATCTGGGAAGCCCAGTTTGGTGACTTCGCCAACGTGGCACAGGTGGTGATTGACCAGTTCATCAGCTCCGGCGAACAGAAGTGGGGCCGGATGTGCGGACTGGTGATGTTACTGCCGCACGGCTACGAAGGCCAGGGGCCGGAGCACTCCAGCGCCCGTCTGGAACGCTACCTTCAGCTTTGCGCGGAACAGAACATGCAGGTCTGTGTCCCGTCAACCCCGGCACAGGTTTACCATATGCTGCGCCGTCAGGCACTGCGCGGTATGCGCCGTCCGCTGATTGTCATGTCACCGAAATCACTGCTGCGTCACCCGCTGGCGGTCTCTTCTCTGGAAGAACTGGCCGAAGGTCACTTTGAAGCGGTTATCGGTGAAGCAGATGATCTGAATCCGGCAGATGTGAAGCGCGTTGTGCTGTGTTCCGGTAAGGTTTACTACGATTTACTGGAGCAGCGCCGCAAGAATAATCAGACGGATGTGGCGATTATCCGTATTGAACAGCTCTATCCGTTCCCGCATGAAGATATACATGCGATTCTTGCACCATTCAGCCATGTGAAAGATTTTGTCTGGTGCCAGGAAGAGCCGCTCAACCAGGGCGCGTGGTACTGCTGCCAGCATAATTTCCGTGATGCGGTTCCGGCAGGTGCGGCACTGCGTTATGCGGGCCGTCCGGCATCCGCCTCTCCGGCCGTGGGTTATACGTCTGTTCACCAGCAGCAACAACAAGAGCTGGTTAATGATGCACTGAACGTTGAATAAATTAAGGAAAAGCAATGAGTAGCATAGAAATTCTGGTTCCTGATCTCCCCGAGTCTGTTGCCGATGCCACCGTGGCAACCTGGCACAAAAAACCGGGTGACAGCGTCGAACGTGATGAAGTGCTGGTGGAAATTGAAACAGACAAAGTCGTGCTGGAAGTTCCAGCCAGCGATTCCGGCGTTCTGGAAGCGGTGCTGGAAGAAGAAGGGGCAACCGTCCTCTCCAGACAACTGCTCGGACGCATCCGTCTGGGCGACAGCACCGGTCTGCCTGCGGAAATAAAAGAAAAAGTACAGTCCACACCGGCACAGCGTCAGAACGCTGGTCTGGATGAAGAAACCAATGACGCGGTAAGCCCTGCTGTGCGCCGCCTGCTCGCAGAGCATGGCCTGAAAGCGGCAGATATTACCGGCAGTGGTGTCGGTGGTCGTCTGACCCGTGAAGATGTTGAGAAATATCTGTCGCAGCAGCCGAAAGCACCTGCAAAAGCCGCCGCTGAGCCGGTTTCTCAGGCCGGTTTACCGCACCGCAGTGAAAAACGCGTGCCGATGACCCGTCTGCGCAAGCGTGTGGCAGAGCGTCTGCTGGAAGCGAAAAACAACACCGCAATGCTGACCACCTTTAACGAGGTAAGCATGAAGCCGGTGATGGATATGCGCAAACAGTACGGCGAATCCTTTGAAAAACGCCACGGTGTGCGCCTCGGTTTCATGTCTTTCTATGTGAAAGCGGTGGTTGAGGCACTGAAACGTTATCCGGAAGTGAACGCCTCTATCGACGGTACTGATGTGGTGTATCACAACTATTTTGATATCAGTATTGCGGTCTCCACGCCGCGCGGTCTGGTGACCCCGGTCCTGCGTGATGCGGATGCGCTGAGCATGGCTGAAATCGAAAAACGCATTAAAGAGCTGGCTGTCAAAGGTCAGGAAGGCAAACTGACAGTGGAAGACCTGACCGGCGGTAACTTTACCATTACCAACGGTGGGGTATTCGGCTCACTGATGTCCACACCGATCATTAACCCGCCGCAGAGTGCGATTCTGGGGATGCATGCTATCAAAGATCGTCCGATGGCGGTAAATGGTCAGGTGGTGATCCTGCCGATGATGTACCTGGCGCTCTCTTATGACCACCGTCTGATTGATGGACGTGAATCTGTCGGATTCCTCGTGACCATTAAAGAGATGTTAGAAGATCCGGCACGTTTACTGCTCGACGTGTAGTCAACCCTCATCCGGGCGGCATCGCGCTAAAACCGCCCGGCTGAACTCGCGACAGTGAATCTGTGTCCCTGCGCCGGGAAACCGGCGCTATCCAGGCAACAACAATAAGAGAGTCCGCTCTCATCAGACAAATTATGGATAGAACATCATGAATTTACACGAGTATCAGGCAAAACAACTCTTCACCCGGTATGGTTTACCTGCACCGGCAGGCTATGCCTGCTCCACACCCCGTGAAGCGGAAGAAGCTGCATCCAAAATCGGCAGCGGCCCGTGGGTCGTAAAATGCCAGGTTCATGCCGGGGGCCGCGGGAAAGCGGGCGGTGTGAAACTGGTTAAGAGCAAAGACGAAATTCGCGCGTTTGCCGAACAGTGGTTAGGCAAGCGTCTGGTAACCTATCAGACAGATGCACTGGGTCAGCCTGTGCATCAGGTGCTGGTGGAAGGCGCAACAGATATCGCCAAAGAGCTTTATCTGGGTGCCGTGGTGGATCGCGGTTCACGCCGTGTGGTCTTTATGGCCTCCACTGAAGGTGGTGTCGAAATTGAGAAAGTGGCACATGAAACACCGGAACTGATCCACAAAGCCGTGATTGACCCGCTGACCGGCCCGATGCCGTATCAGGGGCGCGAGCTGGCGTTTAAACTGGGCTTAACCGGTAAATTAGTCAGCCAGTTCACCAAAATCTTTATGGGACTGGCAACCATGTTCCTGGAGCGTGATCTGGCCATGGCGGAAATCAACCCGCTGGTGATCACCACTCAGGACGAGCTTATCTGCCTCGACGGCAAATTAGGCATTGACGGTAACGCACTGTACCGCCAGCCGGAACTGCGTGAAATGCATGATCCGTCACAGGAAGATGCCCGCGAAGCACAGGCTGCACAGTGGGAACTGAACTATGTGGCACTGGACGGCAATATCGGCTGTATGGTGAACGGTGCCGGTCTGGCAATGGGCACCATGGATATCGTCAAACTGCACGGCGGTGAGCCGGCAAACTTCCTGGATGTCGGCGGCGGCGCAACCAAAGAGCGTGTGACAGAAGCCTTTAAAATCATTCTGTCTGACGAAAACGTCAAAGCAGTCTTCGTCAATATCTTCGGCGGAATTGTCCGTTGTGACCTGATTGCGGACGGGATCATCGGCGCGGTTGAGGAAGTCGGTGTCAGTGTGCCGGTGGTTGTGCGCCTGGAAGGGAACAACGCGGAACTGGGTGCGGAAAAACTGGCGAAAAGTGGTCTGAATATTATTGCGGCAACCAGCCTGACGGATGCTGCGAAACGTGTTGTTGCAGCAGTGGGAGCGAAATAATGTCTATTTTAATCGATAAGAACACCAAAGTTATCTGTCAGGGATTCACAGGTAGCCAGGGGACTTTCCACTCTGAACAGGCAATTGCGTACGGCACTAAAATGGTCGGCGGTGTGACGCCGGGCAAAGGCGGTACAACACATTTAGGTTTACCGGTCTTTAACACCGTGCGTGACGCGGTGGAAGCCACCGGTGCGACCGCTTCTGTTATTTATGTTCCGGCACCGTTCTGCAAAGACTCGATTCTGGAAGCGATTGATGCAGGTATTAAGCTGATTATCACCATCACGGAAGGTATCCCGACTCTGGATATGCTGACCGTCAAGGTGAAGCTGGATGAAGCTGGTGTGCGGATGATCGGCCCGAACTGTCCGGGTGTTATCACTCCGGGTGAGTGCAAAATCGGGATTATGCCGGGACATATCCATCTGCCGGGCAAAGTGGGGATCGTTTCCCGTTCAGGTACGCTGACTTATGAAGCGGTGAAACAGACGACTGATGCCGGTCTGGGACAATCCACCTGTGTGGGGATCGGCGGTGACCCGATTCCGGGTTCTAACTTTATTGATATCCTGCGGATGTTCCAGAACGACCCGCAGACAGAAGCGATTGTTATGATCGGTGAAATCGGCGGCAGTGCGGAAGAAGAAGCGGCTGCCTTTATCAAAGACCACGTCACCAAACCTGTTGTGGCGTATATCGCGGGTGTGACCGCGCCGAAAGGCAAACGTATGGGTCATGCGGGGGCGATTATCGCAGGCGGGAAGGGGACAGCAGATGAGAAATTTGCCGCCCTTGAAGCCGCCGGTGTGAAGACGGTCCGCAGCCTGGCTGATATCGGTGATGCGGTAAAAGCGATTCTGAATAAATAATTCCTGCCATTATTATACAGCCGGAGCCGGTTCCATGCCGCTTCCGGCTGTTTTTTGATCTGAACACAATTCCGCCATTTCTGCCTGATTACGCGCTTTTACTCACTGCTTCCTGTTATTGCTGTTGTTTTAAGCAATTTTCTTAATTGTTCTGAAACGCCTGCTGTATCGTTTACACAGCAAAAAGTCTCAGGTATAAAAGAGCGTTTTTTATCATCTTGATTTATACTTAATTTTTGTGCCGAAAATGATTATTGTCGTGCGTTAATACAAACAGACAATAACAGTTTTAGTGATAATTTATTTATAATTGAATTATCCGGCTCATGAAATTAACCAGAATTACTGATGAAAATAAAAGGTTAATAAAAAGCGCATATATTATTGGTATTTTTCTGTCAGGTTGTATTTGTGTGTACATTACCGTAACAATAAAGTAACTCAATTACCATATATGCGATTTTAATTAACACGGAGAGGGAAAATTGACATAAATCAATCTATTGCACTGGCATTATTTCGGTGGTTTGTTTAAATTGTGGCAGATCAAAATAGCCGAAAATGACTACGCTGTGCATTATTTGATATATCCTCAGAATTCCAATCTGAATCACGCAAAAGCGGTTTATTGTGTGCAAATATAAGCGTACTATTATTAGGGTGTCTATTTAGGTGTTTTTTTGTTACTAATTTGTTATTGCATTTAGAGGCATTTATTGCTGGTAGTTATGTTGCTTTCTTTCTTCAGGAAAGCTTGGGTTGCCGCATGTCGGTGTCTTCCTGCTAGGAGCAAGGAGTCAAGATGTTTGATATTGTCGAACTGTCGCGATTACAGTTTGCCTTAACAGCGATGTACCACTTCTTATTTGTACCGCTAACATTAGGGATGTCCTTCATGTTAGCGATCATGGAAACGGTATACGTCCTGTCCGGTAAACAAATCTATAAAGATATGACGAAGTTCTGGGGCAAGTTATTTGGTATTAACTTCGCTCTGGGTGTTGCTACCGGTCTGACCATGGAGTTCCAGTTCGGGACAAACTGGTCATACTACTCTCACTATGTCGGTGATATCTTCGGTGCGCCTCTGGCAATCGAAGGTCTGATGGCATTCTTCCTCGAATCCACCTTCGTGGGTCTGTTCTTCTTCGGCTGGGATCGTCTCAGCAAGAAACAGCACCTGATGGTGACCTGGTTCGTTGCGCTCGGTTCCAACTTCTCTGCGCTGTGGATCCTGGTGGCAAACGGCTGGATGCAGAACCCGATTGCTGCTGACTTCAACTTTGAAACCATGCGTATGGAGATGCTGAGCTTCTCCGAACTGGTTCTCAACCCGGTTGCACAGGTTAAATTTGTGCACACAGTGGCTGCCGGCTACTGTACCGGTGCGATCTTCGTACTGTCTATCAGTGCGTGGTATCTGATGAAGGGCCGTGATCTTGCATTTGCAAAACGCTCTTTTGCGATTGCAGCAAGCTTTGGTATCGCCGCTGTGTTATCCGTTATCGTGCTGGGTGATGAATCCGGTTATGAAATGGGTGACGTGCAGAAAACCAAACTCGCCGCGATTGAAGGTGAATGGCATACTCAGCCTGCGCCTGCATCATTTAACGTGATTGCGTTCCCTAATCAGGAAAAAATGGAAAACAGTTTTGCGATTGAGATTCCGTACCTGATGGGCCTTATCACCACCCGTTCAATTGATACTCCGGTTCTCGGCCTGCGTGACCTGATGGTGCAGCACGAAGCCCGTATCCGTAACGGTATGGTGGCGTATGATCTGTTACAGCAGCTGCGTGGCGGTAATACCGACCCGGCAGTCCGTGATGCCTTTAATCAGAGCAAAAAAGACCTTGGTTACGGCTTACTGCTGAAACGCTATACCGATAACGTCGGTCAGGCAACTGAAGAGCAGATTCAGGCAGCAACCAAAGACTCCATTCCGCGTGTCGCACCGCTGTTCTGGGCATTCCGCCTGATGGTGGCTGCCGGTGGTCTGATGCTGATCGTTCTGGGTCTGTCATTCCTGAGTGTACTGCGCAATCGTATCGGCAAGTCCAAATGGCTGCTGCGTGCTGCATTCCTCAGCCTGCCGTTACCGTGGATTGGTGTTGAAGCAGGCTGGTTCGTTGCTGAATATGGCCGTCAGCCATGGGCAGTCGGTGAAGTGTTACCGACAGCATATGCAACGTCACATCTGGCAGCCGGAGACATTCTGTTCTCTATGGCGCTGATTTGCGGCCTGTATACCTTATTCCTGATTGCTGAAATGTTCCTGATGTTCAAATTTGCACGTCTTGGTCCAAGCAGCTTAAAAACCGGCCGTTATCATTTCGAAACGTCCCCGGCACAAGACGCTAAGTAAACAGGAGCCCACTTATGTTTGATTATGAAATATTACGGTTTGTATGGTGGATCCTGATTGGCGTACTGCTGATTGGCTTCACTGTAACTGATGGCTTTGATATGGGCGTGGGTGTTCTGCTGCGAGTTATCGGCAGAAATGATACTGAACGCCGTATCATGATTAACGCGATTGCACCGCACTGGGACGGTAACCAGGTATGGCTTATCACCGCGGGTGGTGCACTGTTCGCAGCATGGCCGATGGTCTATGCTGCAGCATTCTCCGGTTTCTATATCGCAATGATTCTGGTCCTGGCGGCATTATTCTTCCGTCCGGTCGGTTTTGACTATCGTTCAAAACTGGAATCACCAAAATGGCGCGGTATGTGGGACTGGGGTATCTTTATCGGCAGTTTCGTACCGTCATTAGTGATCGGTGTGGCATTCGGTAACCTGTTACAGGGTGTACCGGTTGAAGTTAACTCCCAGCTGCAGGTGTCTTATGCAGGGAGCTTCTTCGGTCTGCTGAACCCGTACGGTCTGTTAGCCGGTTTAATCAGCCTGATGATGATCGTGGCGCACGGTGCAACTTACCTGCAGATGCGTACCACCGGTGATCTGCATGTGCGTGTGCGTAAAGCCACCACTATCACTGCTCTGCTGACATTTGTTCTGTTCGCGGCAGCCGGTGCATGGCTGATGTGGGGCGGTATCGATGGTTTCCGTGTTGTCTCTGACATCGACCATTTCGGTGCGTCTAACCCGGTCAATAAAGAAGTGGTACAGGAAGCAGGCGCATGGATGGCAAACTTCAATGCCTATCCAATCCTGTGGATCCTGCCTGCTATTGGTCTGGCATCACCTCTGCTGGTCGTGATGTTCACTGCAATGGATAAAGGCGCGTGGGCATTCCTGTTCACCTCGCTGACTATTGCCGGTGTGATCCTGACCTGTGGTACAGCAATGTTCCCGTTCATTATGCCTTCAAGCATCGACCCGAACGTTAGTCTGACCATGTGGGATGCAACTTCCAGCCTGTTTACTCTCCAGGTGATGACGGTTGTTGCGATTATCTTTGTACCACTTGTTCTCCTGTACACCATCTGGTGTTACGTGAAGATGGCAGGGCGTATTGATAAGTCCTTCATCGAAGAGAACAAACATACATTGTACTAAGGAGCAGACGAATATGTGGTATTTTGCATGGATCCTCGGAACGCTCCTGGCCTGTAGTATTGCTGTTATTGCAGCACTGGCTATTGAGCACCACGAAGATAAAGCCGCTTCAGGCGAGTAAGACGGATGCTGGATAAGTCTTACCAACTACTGGATAAGGGTCCTTTACGGGCCCTTGTCCTGATAATGGCGTTGGGGCTGGCATTGAGTGTGATCTGGGATCCGTCGCGTTTTGCGGCAAACACCAGTTCATTACAGATCTGGCAGGGACTGCTGATGATCTGGGCGGTATGCAGCGGCGCAATTTTCGGTCTGGCATTCCGGCCGAAGCGCGCAATCTGGAAGATTCTGTTCCATCCGCTTCCGGCGGTGGTGATTCTGGGTTACGGCCTTTATCATTTTTTCAGCTGATATAAACGTTTATGACTAAAAAGCCGTTCATCTGAACGGCTTTTTTTCTTTTCTGTTTCCGCTCCGATTCACGGATAGCGCAGTAATGCGGCATTATCTGCAAAAAAGCGGGCAAAATAATCAATAAACACCCGGACCTTCTGCGGCAGATGTGCCGCGGGCGGAAAGACCATATTGATGCTCTGATCCGGTACCGGCTGACGGGTGAATACCGGAACCAGTTTTTCCTCTGTCAGTTGCTCTCTGATATACCAGACCGGCAGCAGACTGTAACCCTGATGTGCCAGTGTCATGGTGCGGATCGCCTGAATCGAATTAGAGATAAACACCCGGTTGTCCGGCGCGGGCAGATGCTGACGCCAGTTGATACGGGCGGTCAGGTTGCTGTTGGCGATAAAGGGCAGAGCGGCGGGATCACTGCTTTCTGTCACGCGGTGTTGCCGGATAAACGCCGGTGTTGCCACATAACAGACCGGAAAGTCAGCGAGTTTGCGGAACCGCAGACCGCTGTCACTCAGCGTTCCCAGCCGGAACACCACATCCAGTTTCAGGGCAATCAAGTCACTCAGACTGTGATCGACGCGATAATCTGCTCTGATCAGCGGATAGCGCTTTGTGAAAGCAGGCAACTGCGGCAGCAGAAATTGTCCGCCGAATTCTGCGGCGGCACTGAAACTCAGCGGTCCCTGTGGTTGTGCTGTCCCCGTTCTGACGGCATCCATCGCGCTGTCGAATTGTTGTAACAGTGGTTTGAATTGCTGATACAGCGCCTGTCCTGCTTCCGTCAGCGTAAACTGCCGTGTGGTCCGGTGCAGCAGTGTGGTGCTGAGTTCAGACTCCAGGGCTTTGATATGCAGGCTGACCACCGATTTGCTCAGATTCAGGCGTGCAGCAGCCCGGGTAAAGGAACCGGTATCCACAACATAAATAAAGGTATTGATCTTCTCAACGGCTGTCAGCATAAGATTGTTTCGTTTTTTAAAACAGTATTGTCTATTTTGATGCATAGACGGCTGCGGTCAACTGCTTTTACACTGCCGGCCGGAGGAAACCATGACTTATCGTTACCGTATCGCCCTGATTTTTTTACTGGGCTTTTTTATTGATTGTATCAATATCTTTATGTCGGCCATCACACTGCCTGCTATTGCAGAGGCCATGCAGGTGTCATCCCTGTCGGTGACCTGGGTGGCAAACAGCTATATTCTCGGACTGACACTGATTATCCCGCTCAGCCCCCGTCTGGCGGCCCGTTTCGGGATCCGCGAACTGATGACGGCCTCAATGCTGCTGTTTGCCGCAGCGGCAGTACTGGCAGGCAGTGCGGAATCCTTTACTTCACTGATTTTCTGGCGTTTTTTACAGGGTGTGGCAGGCGGATTACTGATCCCTGCCGGGCAGTCACTGA
This sequence comes from Morganella sp. HSTU-ASny43, assembly GCF_022819185.1. NCBI lineage: Bacteria > Pseudomonadati > Pseudomonadota > Gammaproteobacteria > Enterobacterales > Morganellaceae > Morganella > Morganella sp. HSTU-ASny43. The sequence goes on along the minus strand of NZ_WSPG01000015.1, from coordinate 7,478 downwards.
CTTTTCAGTATTTTCAGGGGCGTGAGCGGAGCAAAATCTCCACCATTATTATGATGATCGCGCTGATAGCACCCGCGCTTTCCCCGATGGCCGGGGGGAGCATTGTTGACTTCGCCGGATGGCGGCCTGTCTTTTATGTCAATGCGCCGGTGGCACTCTTTACGGCACTGCTGGCCTGGTGCTGGATCCGTGAACCGAAAACCACTGCCGGAGAAGCACCGGATCTCAAAGGGCTGCTTCTGGTCAGCCTGACGCTGGCATCCCTGCTGATTGCCCTCTCATTGTACGGGGAATACCACAATATCACCGGCGCACTGGCGCTGGGCGGGCTGATGCTGTTCAGTGCCGGGCTTTATTACCGCCATTACCGGCAGACTCCGCAGGCGATTATTGATTTATCGCTGCTGAAAAATACACGGCTGTGGCTCTCGGTTGCGGTGTATTACGCGGTACCGGGCGTATTCACCGGGGCGAACATCCTCGCTATCTTTTATCTGACCACGGTTCTCGGCCTGAGTACTGCCGTCACCGGTGCGTTTATGTTGTTGTATGCGGCGGGGGCGATGGTAGCTATGCTGATCAGCGGCGCGGTGTATAACCGGACCGGTGCCGGGCGCCTGTTTATTATCAGTCTGCTGCTGCACAGCGGTGGTATCGCACTGTTTGCCCTGACAGACAGCCACACACCGTTATATTTCATCGGCCTGATTTATCTGCTGACCGGCACCGGCGGCATCGCCGCAAACTGTGCACAAACCACCGCACTGTATGATTTTCACGGGACACAGCTGAACAAAGCCAGCGTGATCTGGAATATTAACCGCCAGGTGGTGTTCAGCATTGGTACTGCCGTCATGATGACGCTGTATCAGACCCTGAATGCGGTTGCCCCGGGACAGGCATTTGCCCTGACATTTCTGGGAGGCGCACTGGCCGGGCTTATCCCGCTGATTTTCCTGGTCCGCCCGCAGTTCCGTACTTCATTAAAACCCGCAGAGGAGATTATTCGTGAGTAATACCATATTTCAGCAGGCGTGTGACGAAATCCATCATGTCCATGACCTGATTTTTAAAACATTTACTGTCCCGGGCGCAGAAGGGCAGGCGGCACTGTCTGAATTGCTGACCCATTTCACTCCTGAGTTTTCCATGACCGGTATCAGCGGGGCAGTGATTGATCTCGCGGCGGTGACGGCGATGTTTACCCGTATACAGGGTCAGAGACAGGGAGCACCGATTGAAACGGCGGAGTATCAGTGCGTCAGCCTGACAGAAAACACCATATCCGTGCGCTATCAGGAGACACAGCACTTTGCCGGAAGCACCACAGCACGGCGCTCGCTGGTGATTCTCCGCCGGGAGGAGAACGGGAAATGGCGGTGGCATTATTTACACGAAACACCGCTGTCTGCCTGAAATAGCGCCGGTGGCGTTTTCAGCCGGTAAATGCGGACGGAAATCCTGTTTTTATAAGATAAAAATAAGGTGATTTAATTTATGTAATTACAATAAGTTAGATTACGCGGTAAATAAATCGGTAGCACAAAAATCCGGATAATTCCGGATTTTTGCGTATTCATGGGGAAAAATGTCTTTTAATAAGTGTTTAATGATAGCTTTCAGAGCAAAAAATAACGCCCCTAAGGTGTTGTAATACGTAACAAAATATTTTTTCATCTCAACCCTTCCGGGGGCTTGCGTGTTGGATAAAGGCGAGTATGATTAGCGCGCGGACAAACGGGCTTTTCTTATCTTTACGAACTAAGCATTTTCAATACGTTTGCTCTTCACGTATAGTTTGCAAAGCATGTTGTCTGATAAAGGTAAGTTGCGGGATATTCAATGTTCAGTTGGCCAATACGGGTTTATTACGAAGATACCGATGCTGGTGGTGTGGTATACCACGGGCAGTATCTTGCATTTTTCGAGCGCGCCAGAACCGAAATGTTACGGGAACGGGGCTTTCATCAGCAGCGTCTGCTGGAAGAGCAGCTCGGCTTTGTGGTCCGCAAATTAACTATCGATTACCACCATCCGGCAAGGTTAGACGATCTGTTAGAGGTACGCAGTGAGATCACCGACATCCGTCGTGCGTCTCTGACATTTACGCAGACACTTATGCATAAAAACGGAACTCTTTTATGTCGCGCAGAGGTACTGGTCGCCTGCGTGAATATTTCTTTAATGAAGCCGGTAGCGCTTCCTGAGTCTATTGTCGCGGAGTTTAAGCAGTGACTGACATGAATATCTGGGATTTATTCCTGAAAGCAAGTTACCTCGTGCAATTTATCATGCTGGTATTGCTGGGCTTTTCTGTTGCCTCGTGGGCCATTATTATTCAGCGCACCAAAGTCCTGAATGCGGCCACCCGTGAAGCAGAAGCGTTTGAAGACAAATTCTGGTCAGGAATCGAACTGTCCCGTCTGTATAAAGAAAGCCAGGCCCGCCGTGATGAACTGAGCGGTACTGAGCAGATCTTCTACTCCGGCTTTAAAGAATTTGCCCGCCTGCATCAGGCGAATGTGCACTCTCCGCAGGCGGTGGAAACCGGTGCGGCGCGTGCAATGCGCATCTCCATGAACCGTGAGATGGAAAATCTGGAAAACCACATCCCGTTCCTTGGTACTGTCGGTTCTATCAGCCCGTATATCGGTCTGTTCGGTACAGTATGGGGGATCATGCACGCCTTTATCGCACTGGGTGCGGTAAAACAGGCAACATTACAGATGGTGGCACCGGGTATTGCGGAAGCACTGATTGCAACAGCAATCGGTCTGTTTGCGGCAATTCCTGCGGTTATGGCATACAACCGTCTTAATCAGCGCGTGAATAAATTAGAACAGAATTACGACAACTTCAGCGAAGAATTTCTGGCGATTTTACACCGTCAGGCCTTTGCTACTGCTGATAAGAAATAAGGCAGGAGATTATCATGGCACGTCATCGCGGACGCCGGCGGGAGCTGAAATCCGAAATTAACATTGTTCCTTTACTGGACGTGTTACTCGTGTTGCTGCTGATCTTCATGGCAACAGCGCCGATCATCAGTCAGAGTGTGGAAGTGGATCTGCCGGATGCCTCCGATTCACAATCCGTTTCCACCAATGATAATCCGCCGGTGATTCTGGAAGTCTCCGGTGTCGGCCGCTACACCCTGGTCGTGAAGCAGGATCGTCTGGAACTGTTACCGGAAGAGCAGATCATTGCTGCGGCAAAACAGTATCTGGCTGAAGATCCGAAGACTATTTTCCTGGTCGGCGGTGCCAAAGATGTGCCTTACGAAGAGATTATTAATGGCCTGAATATTCTGAAACAGGCCGGAGTGAAATCTGTGGGCCTGATGACGAAGCCGATGTAAGGTTTGTTATGCAGATGTTTTCACTCAGAAGGTTAGGGAATTAAGCGTGGGAAAGCTGAAAGAGCGTAAAGATAAATTAAATCGTTCTGTCATCACCTCTGTGGTGTTGCATCTTTTGCTGATTGCGCTTGTGATCTGGGGATCCTTTGTAACCAAATCAGGGCTGACCGGCGGCGGTGAGGGCGGTCAGGTGATCGACGCCATTATGGTTGATCCGAACGCCATGGTTGAAAATTTTAACCAGCAGCAACAGCAGCAGGCCAACGCAAAACAGGCTCAGGCGCAGCGCGAGAAAAAGGCGAAGCAGCAGGAAGAAGAATTACGTCAGAAAGAACTGCGTGAGCAGGAGCGCTTAAAAGCAATTGAAGAAGAGCGCCTGAAGACCGAACAACAAGTTGAAGACCAGAAAAAACAGGCTGAAGAGCAGCAAAAACAAGCTCAGGAAGCCGTGAAGAAAGCCAAAGAAGAGCAAAAGCTGGCGGAAGAAGCCGCTGCCAAAGCTCAGGCTGAAAAAGAAAAAGTGATTAAAGAGCAGGCACTGGCGAAGAAACAGGCTGACGAAAAAGCTGCCGCACAGAAAGCCGCTGAAGAAGAAAAAGCCAAAGCCGAAAAAGCGGCTCAGGAAAAAGCAGCCAAGGCCGAAGCCGCTAAAGCGGAAGCTGCCAAAGCAGAAGCCGCAAAAGCTGAAAAAGCCGCCAAAGACAAAGCAGCTAAAGAGAAAGCCGCCAAAGCCGCAGCGAAAAAACAGGCCAGTGAAGTCGATGACCTCCTCGGCGGACTGGCGTCCAACGCTCCGGGTACAGAAAGCGGCGGTGCATCCGCAGCCGGTCAGGGCGGTGGTAAGAAGAGCGGAACAAACTCGGATGGCGATATGAACGGTTATATCGCACAGGTCCGGTTAGCGATTCAGGCGAAGTTCTATAATGCGGATATGTACCGCGGTAAAACCTGTACGCTGGAAATTAATATCACTGATAAAGGTACGCTTATCAGTGTGAATGCGGTCGGTGGTGATGACGGTTTATGTCAGGCCGCACTCGCGGCGGCCAAACAGGCTCGTATTCCTGCGCCGCCGAGCAAATCGGTCTGGCAGCAGTTTAAGAATACCAAACTGGACTTTAAGCCGGAATAAGCTGTAATACAGCGTGACGAACCAGATATATCCGGGTATTAGTTTTTACTGTGGTATCTGGTTTTGGTTATGAACGTTTGTTAAAATACGGGTTTGATGCGGGCATTGGCGCAACGAGGGAGAGAGAATGAAGCAGGCAGTTAAATACATGCTCGGTTTTCTGATGCTGTGGGCGGCAGTTGCTCAGGCTGAAGTTCGTATCGAGATTACTCAGGGTGTTGATTCAGCACGTCCTATCGGCATTGTACCTTTCCAGGTCGCCGGCGGCGGCGCTGTACCGGAAGAAGTCGGCGCTATCATTGCTGCTGACCTGCGTAACAGCGGGAAATTTAACCCGATCGACCCTAACCGTATGCCGCAGTTACCGGGTACCGCGTCTGAAGTGGTTCCTGAGTCCTGGACGGCGTTAGGCATTGATGCTGTTGTTGTCGGCCAGGTTCAGCCGGGTGCTGACGGCAACTATCTGGTGAGCTACCAACTGGTGGATACCTCCGGTTCCCCGGGCAGCGTGCTTGCACAGAACCAGTTTAAAGTCACCAAACAGTGGCTGCGTTATGCGGCACACACTGCCAGTGATGAAGTATTTGAGAAATTAACCGGTATTCGTGGTGCATTCCGTACTCGGATCGCTTATGTGGTGGTTAAAAACAGCGGTGACTATCGTCACGAGCTGCGCGTGTCTGATTATGACGGCTACAACCAGTTCACCGTTCACCGTTCACCTGAGCCGCTGATGTCACCGGCATGGTCACCGGATGGCGAGAAACTGGCGTATGTTACCTTTGAGAGCGGAAGTTCAGCCCTGGTTATTCAGAATCTGTCCAGCGGACAGGTGCGTCAGGTTGCTTCATTCCCGCGTCACAACGGTGCACCGGCATTTTCACCGGACGGAACCAAACTGGCATTTGCGTTATCAAAAACCGGTAGTCTGAATCTGTATGTGATGGATCTCGGCTCAGGCCAGATGCGTCAGGTAACAGATGGTCGCAGTAATAACACCGAACCTTCATGGTTCCCGGACAGCCAGACGTTAGCGTTCACGTCTGACCAGGCTGGTCGTCCGCAGATCTATAAGGTTGGTATTAATGGCGGTGCGCCTGAGCGCCTGACGTGGGATGGGACTCAGAACCAGAATGGTGACGTCAGTGCTGACGGCAGTTTCCTGGTAATGGTCAGTTCAGGCGGCGGGAAACAGCATATCGCCAAACAAGATCTAGTAGCGAACAATTTCCAGATTTTAACGGATACGTTCCTAGATGAAACGCCAAGTATCGCACCTAACGGCACTATGGTTATTTATAGCTCCTCACAAGGTATGGGAACTATATTGCAGCTGGTTTCGACCGACGGGCGTTTCAAAGCGCGTCTTCCGGCGACTGACGGACAGGTAAAATTCCCTGCCTGGTCGCCGTATCTGTGATGCATTAAAAATATGTATGGCAAATTATAAAAGGATCAAAGAGATGCAACTTAACAAAGTGCTTAAAGGGCTGATGTTAGCTTTACCTGTTCTGGCTGTTGCTGCATGTAGTTCTAACAAAAACGACCAGGCGGATGCGGGCACTGTCGACAATGGCGCAAACACTGGTATGTCTGCGGAAGAACTGGCACGCCAGCAGCTGCAGGAACTTCAGAACAACAATATCGTATACTTCGGTTTCGACAAATACGATATCTCTCCTGAATTCCAGCAAATGCTGGATGCACACGCTGCATTCCTGCGCAACAACCCTTCTTACAAAGTAACTGTAGAAGGTCATGCTGACGAACGTGGTACTCCTGAGTACAACATCGCACTGGGCGAGCGTCGTGCTAACGCAGCGAAAATGTACCTGCAGGGTAAAGGCGTTAACGGCGAACAAATCTCTATCGTTTCTTACGGTAAAGAGAAGCCGGCAGTTCTGGGTCACACCGAAGCTGACTATGCTAAAAACCGTCGTGCTGTAATCGTATACTAAGAGATATACATGAAAAGTAACTTCAGACGCCTGATGGTGAGTCTGTCGTTATTGATAGGTGTAGCGGCCCCCTGGGCCGCTATTGCTCAGGCACCCATCATCAATATCGGCTCAGGCTCCACTGATGACCGCCTCACGCAGCTCGAGCGTATTTCTAACGCTCATGGTCAGCTATTAACCCAACTTCAGCAACAAGTCATGGACAACCAGCGCGATATCGACATGCTGCGCGGGCAAATCCAGGAAAGTCAGTACCAGCTGAATCAGTTAACAGAACGCCAACGCGAACTTTTCTCACAGGTGGATTCCCTCACCGGTGGCGGCAGTGCATCAACAGATAATACATCCGCGGCATCCGGTAATACGGACTCTGCGGGTACTGCCGCAACCTCAGCTCCTGCTGCTGCAAGTAAGGGCAATGAGAAAGATGACTATAACGCCGCGGTAAACATGGCGATGAACACCAAAGATTATGATGGTGCAATCAGCGCATTTCAGAGTTTTATCCAAAGCTATCCGAAATCCGGTTATCTTCCTAATGCCAATTACTGGTTAGGGCAGATGAACTACAACAAAGGCAAAAAAGATGACGCCGCGGCGTATTTTGCTTCTGTGGTAAAGAACTGGCCGAAATCCCAGAAAGCAGGGGAGTCCTTCTATAAAGTCGGGCTGATCATGCAGGAGAAAGGGGATAAAGCGAAAGCGAAAGCGATTTATCAGCAGGTTGTCGCAAAATATCCGGGCTCTTCCGGTGCGAAACTGGCTGAGAAAAAACTGGCTGGTTTATAACCGCCGGTTTATTTTTTTGCTCAGAGTATAGCCCCGACCGGAGAGTTTTTTGCTCAACCGGGGCTAAGTGAGTGAATTATAAGCGTTTGAATAAGTTAATTTGAAAAAATCGTTGCACCGGCCGGATAAATCAGTATTATATCGTGCCGTTGGCAAGAGAGTACGGGTCGTTAGCTCAGTTGGTAGAGCAGTTGACTTTTAATCAATTGGTCACAGGTTCGAATCCTGTACGACCCACCAT
>NZ_WSPG01000120.1:0-237 GCF_022819185.1 Morganella sp. HSTU-ASny43 | reverse complement strand
ATCGCCAATGACGGCAAACTCATGACCCCTTACCTCACCGCGCAGGTGAGAGCATCAAACCTGCAGGTAGTCTCCGAACATCACCCGAAGCAGATGTCTCAACCGATGACAAAGGAGTCGGCCGAGCAGCTAAAGGCGATGATGGTCTCGGTGGTCAACAATGGCACTGGCAATAGGGCGCGCATTAATGGGACCACCGTCGGCGGTAAGACCGGCACCGCCCAGACGGTACAAGGT
>NZ_WSPG01000119.1:0-237 GCF_022819185.1 Morganella sp. HSTU-ASny43 | reverse complement strand
ACCGAGTTCTTCGAGTCCGAGGACGGCAAGAAGCTCGCGTCGAAGGACGCCAAGGTCGCCGAGACGAAGACCGCGGGCAAGGACACGTACACGATCAGCGCCTCCGACGCGAAGGACGCCGTCAAGCTCGTCGTGACCCGTGACGACAAGCCGCAGGTCGTCAAGATCGAGAACTACAGCTCCAAGCTGACGAACACGAAGGCGAACTACACGTTCTCGAAGTGGAACTCCGTCGAG
>NZ_WSPG01000118.1:0-239 GCF_022819185.1 Morganella sp. HSTU-ASny43 | reverse complement strand
CATTGTGTGGAGTATCTGCCGCGCGGTGATTCAGCTCATTATTGTCGGCTATGTGCTGAAGTATATTTTCAACGTCAACCACGCGGTGCTGACGCTGCTGATGGTGTTGTTTATCTGTTTCAATGCGGCGTGGAACGCGCAAAAGCGCAGTAAATACATCGATAAGGCGTTTGTCTCGTCGTTTATCGCCATTACCACCGGAACCGCATTAACGCTGGCGGTACTGGTGCTTTCCGGCT
>NZ_WSPG01000117.1:0-240 GCF_022819185.1 Morganella sp. HSTU-ASny43 | reverse complement strand
CTTTTATTGCTGTTTTGGCTGCTTTGGTTCAGATTCTGGAAATGTTTCTTGATAAATTCATTCCGTCCCTCTATCACTCACTCGGTGTTTTTCTGCATCTGCTGACTATCCACTGCGCTATTTTCGGCGCCACCATTTTTATGATTGAACGGCATTATACCTTTACTGAAGCCATTACTTACGGTGCAGGCTGCGGTATAGGCTGGCTGCTGGCCATTTCGGCGCTCGCAGGATTAATGG
>NZ_WSPG01000116.1:0-240 GCF_022819185.1 Morganella sp. HSTU-ASny43 | reverse complement strand
ATCCTCGTGTTAGAAAGTATTATGGTCTATGAACTTCGCTTTCGTCTGGAGTATAGTCTAGTGAGCCCTGAACGGTCTTTGCTGGCGTTTGCCCTTTGGTAGGTCGACCGCAGCAGCCGCCGGGAACCTTTTTACAGATTTGGAGTGATCAAATCGAACACAAACTATTTGGAGAGTTCGATTTGCTTTGTAAATAGTAACCAAATTTATCTGTCCGTTGATTGTTAATCAGTTGTTAAT
>NZ_WSPG01000014.1:0-92603 GCF_022819185.1 Morganella sp. HSTU-ASny43 | reverse complement strand
CAGATGTTTATAAGAGACATCTGTTACAGAATTAAGAAACAGAATGAAAATGGGCAGGTAACACAAAGGAATGAATGAAGTAAGCATATTTACTTACTTAACATAAGGAGTTTGTTGATGAAACAAAAGCGGTTTTTACCTGTTATCAGGCGTGATACGCCAGCAGCAGCACTGAGTCGGATCTCATTTTCTGCCCGGTGGTCATTGTAGTCAGTGTTTACCGTTATTGTAATAAAATATGCCGATTATTCACAAAAAGATGATGTTTTATCCTTGCGTTTGTAAAATATTCTCGTGAAAATCGGAATGAATCCGGAAGCTGTTGAAAAATTCAGTGTAGCTAAAGCATTTGTCATTTTTAGGAAAGTGCCCGGCAAATTCACGCAGTTTAAGCACGGAAATTGCCGATTTTTTGCTGAAAATGGGTTGCAGGAGAAAAGATGAAAAAAGAATGGTATTCCGCGAAGGAATTGGTTGGTTTGGCGGGCTTGCCATCATCTCCTCAAGGTGTCAACCTGATGGCGAGACGGGAAGGCTGGCATCAGCGGCGCAAGCGCGGCGTGCAGGGAAAAGCAGTCGAATACAGTATCGATAGTCTGCCGGATGAAGTTCAGGCGATCCTGCATGCATGTGATAACAGCGCGAGCTATCAGGCGAAACGGCAGGATGCGTTTCTGATCTGGGTGGAAGCCTATTATCAGCTGACCAGAGAGGAACGGGAGAAAATTGTCACGTTCATTCTGCGGGAAGGGCTGGCTAAACTGATCCAGCATCTTGATGCACAGGAGCTTCCGGGCAGCCGGGAGCCGGACGAAAAACCGGAATAAAAAAACGGGATCTGTGAAGATCCCGTTTTCTCATGCAATGATCAGGCTGAGCGGCGGACTGCGATATGGGCCAGGCCGGCCAGTGCATCTTTGTACTGTGAGTCCGGCAGTGCGGACAGGGCTGCGATAGCTTTGTCCGCTTCTTCTTCGGCGCGGGCATAGGTGTAAGCCAGAGATCCGCAGCGCTTCATGGTTGCAAGAACCTGCTCCAGCAGGTGACGTCCGTTACCCTGTTCAATCGCCTGACGGATCAGCGCGGATTCTTCCGCATTACCGTTGTGCATGGCGTGGAGCAGCGGGAGCGTCGGTTTGCCTTCGTCGAGATCATCCCCGGTATTTTTGCCGAGTGTCGCGTTATCCGCATCATAATCCAGAACATCATCGATCAGCTGAAACGCGGTACCGAGAAAGCGGCCGTAATCCTGAAGGGCCTTTTCCTGTTCCGGTGTGGCACCGGCCAGAATTGCCGCAGATTGTGAGGCAGCCTCAAACAGGCGGGCAGTTTTGCTGTAGATAACCTGCATGTAATCCGCTTCGCTGATATCCGGATCGTTGCAGTTCATCAGCTGCAGCACTTCTCCTTCCGCGATCACGTTTGTCGCTTCTGACATCAGTTTCAGCACACGCATGGAATCCAGATCCGTCATCATCTGAAAGGATCGTGTGTAGATAAAATCCCCGACCAGCACACTGGCGGCATTGCCGAACACTTCGTTGGCTGTCTGTTTGCCGCGGCGCATGTCGGATTCATCCACCACATCGTCGTGCAGCAGGGTGGCGGTATGAATAAATTCGATCAGAGCCGCCACCTGAATATGTTTGTCGCCGTCATAGCCCAGAGCCCGGCCGGTCAGTACAGCGATCATCGGGCGGATCCGTTTCCCGCCGCCGCTGATAATGTAGTAACCCAGCTGGTTGATAAGCGATACGTCCGAGGTCAGCTGTTTTTGAATCTTTTGATTGACTGCGGTCATATCATCCGCAGTCAGCGCGATTATTTGTTCTGAGTTCATATGACTTGCTTTAACCTTGTTTTTGACATCCCGATCAAAGGTAATGGTTTATGATAGCAGCGTTTTTTTATATTTTATGATTGTACTGTAAAAAAGCTGCAAATAAACGGCTATCTGTAAAGTGACGTTTTTTTACCATTAGATCGTTTTCAGCACTTGTCATTTGCAGCGTTTTTGCGTAAAATCCGCGCCCTATTGTGAATAATTTTATAGTGCACTCTGAGAATCAAATTTTATGGGGTGTGCGGAAAGCGGAGTTAATATGTACGCGGTTTTCCAAAGTGGTGGTAAACAACACCGGGTCAGCGAAGGTCAAATCGTTCGCTTGGAAAAGCTGGACATCGCAACAGGTGAAACTGTTGAGTTTGACCAGGTTCTGATGGTTGCAAATGGTGAAGACATCAAGATCGGCGCTCCAGTCGTTGAAGGTGTTAAAATTAAAGCTGAAGTGGTTACACACGGTCGCGGCGATAAAATTAAAATCGTTAAGTTCCGTCGTCGTAAACACAGCCGGAAACAGCAGGGCCACCGTCAGTGGTTCACTGATGTTAAAATTACCGGTATCGCTTAAGTTAATAGGAGAGCAGATCAATGGCACACAAAAAGGCTGGCGGCTCGACTCGAAACGGTCGCGATTCTGAAGCAAAACGTCTGGGTGTAAAACGTTTCGGTGGTGAAGCTGTATTAGCAGGCAGCATCATCGTTCGTCAGCGTGGTACTAAATTCCACGCAGGCAGCAACGTAGGTTGCGGTCGCGACCACACTCTGTTCGCGTTAGCTGACGGAAAAGTCAAATTCGAAGTTAAAGGCCCGAAAAACCGTAAATTCATCAGCATCGAAGCTGAATAAGTTTTTCACGTCTTAACCGAGTCCGAAAGCCCTGCAAACCTTTTGCAGGGCTTTTTATATGCGTAAAACGTCATCCCGGGTCATACTGAACCGGTAGTCCGGACACGGCAACGTTACGGAGAAAAGTAATGAAATTTGTAGATGAAGCTAAAATCCTGGTTGTGGCAGGAGATGGCGGCAACGGATGCGTGAGCTTCCGTCGCGAAAAATATATTCCGAAAGGCGGACCAGACGGCGGAGACGGCGGCGATGGCGGTGATGTATACCTCCAGGCCGATGAAAACCTCAATACCCTGATTGATTACCGTTTTGAAAAATCATTCCGCGCTGAGCGGGGTCAAAACGGCCAGAGTCGTGACTGTACCGGTAAACGGGGCAACGATATCACGATTAACGTGCCTGTAGGCACCCGTGTGCGCGATATGACCACCAATGAGGTACTGGCGGACATGTTGCAGCACGGACAGCGTCACATGGTTGCCAAGGGCGGATTTCACGGCCTGGGTAACGCACGCTTTAAATCATCCGTTAACCGTGCACCGCGTCAGCGCACCATGGGTACCCCGGGCGAAACCCGCGAACTCATGATGGAACTGATGCTGCTGGCTGACGTCGGGATGCTGGGGATGCCGAATGCCGGTAAATCCACCTTTATCCGTTCTGTCTCTGCGGCAAAACCAAAAGTGGCGGACTATCCGTTCACCACACTGGTACCGAGCCTGGGTGTGGTGCGGATGGATAACTCACAGAGCTTCGTGGTCGCGGATATCCCGGGACTGATCGAAGGCGCATCTGACGGTGCCGGTCTGGGGATCCGTTTCCTGAAACATCTGGAACGCTGCCGCGTGCTGCTGCACCTGATCGACATCTGCCCGGTGGATGAAAGTGATCCGGTGGAAAATGCGAAGATCATTGTCGGCGAACTGGAAAAATACAGTGAGAAGCTGGCAGAGAAGCCGCGCTGGCTGGTCTTCAACAAAGTCGATCTGATTGATCCTGAAGAAGCGAAAGCCCGTTCTCAGGCGATCGCGGATGCACTCGGCTGGGAAGATAAATTCTATATGATCTCTGCGGTTAATCACGAAGGCGTGAAAGCACTGTGCTGGGATCTGATGGAATTCCTCAACACCCATGCCCGCGAAGCAGTGGCCGAAGTACCGGCTGCGGACGCGAAAGTGGACTTTATGTGGGACGATTACCACAAAGAGCAGCTTGAGCAGGCAGAAGACGATGATGACTGGGACGACGACTGGGATGAAGACGACGAAGAAGGTGTCGAGTTCATCTGGCAGAAATAATCGTCAGAATCCTGAGCAAAGAAAAACCCGGTGAATACGCCGGGTTTTTTATTGCCGTTAGTTTTTCAGCAACTCAGTAATTACGGTATAAATCTTTATATAAATGCCCTTCAAAGCGGACCAGCGGCACACGGCGGCTGCGCTGCTCGGCAGGCGGGACGGCATAAGCGGAAATAAACTGCACGAACGCAATGCGCTGTCCGCTGGCGGTGGTGAGGAATCCGGCCAGGTTATACACGCCCTGTAATGAACCGGTTTTGGCGGAGAGCTTGCCGTTAACGCCCGCTTCTGTCAGACCGCCGCGGTATTGCAGTGTGCCGTCATAGCCGGAGAGCGGCAGCATTTTGATAAACTGCAGCTGATCATCATGTTTGGCTATAAATTGCAGCACTTCCATCATGGTTGCCGGGGTGATCAGATTGTGACGGGACAATCCGGAGCCATCCACCATTACGGTATTGCCCATATCAATACCGGCTTTTTCTTTCAGTACCTGACGGACGGCCTGCTGGCCGGAACGCCAGGTGCCCGGCACGCCGTAATAGCTGCGGCCGATGGTGCGGAAAACTTCATCGGCAATCATATTGTCGGATTTTTTCAGCATTTTGGTCAGCAGAGCATGCAGCGGAGCGGATTGTGTTTGTATCAGTACGGTGCCCGGCTGTTCCGGGTGGGTCTGACGGCGGACATTGCCGCTCAGGGTGATCCCTGCATGGATCAGTTCATTTTTGACGATCGCCCCGGCGTAGCTTGCGCCGTTCTGGACACCGAATGCCAGCGGCAGCGGTTCGCTGCGCTGATTCATACAGCCGGTGATGGTATAGCGGTTCAGTTCACCCGGCACCACATCCAGCTCACAGAAACGCCCTTCGGCAGAGCCGCGTTCGAGGGTTTTGACCTCACTGAACATATTGACCGGATAATACTCCGAGGTGCGGATATAGGCGGTATCGCCGGGTTTTTCCCCCGGGTACAGCGTCACTGAAAAGCAGTTACGGTCGATGATTGCAGCACCCGGCGGGGCACTGAAGCACTGGGTTAAATCATTCCACACCCAGCCCGGCGCTTTGTCATGACTGGCAAAGGCAGAGATATCGATCACCAGATCACCGTCGATGGCCTGTACCCCGGCTTTACGCAGTTCATTGACCATATTGCGGATCTGCTGGCGGGTGAGGGTCGGATCACCGGTAAAACGGGTGATTAAATCCCCTTTCAGGGTAGTGCCCTCAACATGTCCTTTGGTTTCCAGACTGGTGGTAAAACGGAAATCCGGCCCCAGCTGTAACAGGGCGGCAAGTGCCGTCACCACTTTCTGGGTACTGGCGGGCAGCGCCATCTGCTGCCCCTGATATTCCACGATTGGCTGAGAATCGCCCACCCGCTGCGCAATCATCGCCAGGTTTGTACCGGCGGGCAGATATTGGGTATATTGTTCGACCGGGGTGGCTGCTGCACCTGCAGCCAGTAATACTGACAATCCCATCGCATATGCGAGCCGGGTAAAAACATTCATTGAGCGACCTATCCATCACAATCGGGGGTGAGAGCCCGTTATACTAAAGCCACGGACCGGTAAAAGTAAACGATGACCCGCATTGCGCTCCGGGATAGAATACCGGGACAGGATCTCAGTTCAGCCCGCGCGGATAACGCGTCAACCGCGCTGACAGCATCCGCAGTGCGATGGCCGTATCAGCGCAGATTTACACGGTTTTACTTAATAGTAGTGTGCCACACATGGCGCATAAGGTACTGTTATCGTTTAATCAGGATGATATGACTATTACTTAGGAATGATTCAGAGGTAGAGAATGAAACAAATCCCTATGACGGTACGCGGCGCAGACCAACTGCGTGAAGAATTAGAATTTCTCAAAAATGAGCGCCGTCCGAAAATTATCGCTGATATCGCGGAAGCCCGCGAGCACGGCGATCTGAAAGAAAACGCAGAATATCACGCCGCCCGTGAGCAGCAGGGTTTCTGTGAAGGCCGTATTCAGGAGATCGAAGCCAAGCTCTCCAATGCGCAGGTGATTGATGTCACCAAAATGACCAACAATGGCCGGATTATTTTCGGTGCGACTGTTACCGTTTTTAACGTCGCAACGGATGAAGAGCAGACTTACCGCATCGTGGGTGATGATGAGGCTGATATCAAATCAAACCTGCTGTCAGTGAACTCTCCGATTGCCCGCGGCCTTATCGGTAAAGAGGTTGACGACGTGGTTGTCATCCAGACACCGGGCGGTGAAGTTGAGTATGAAGTCATCAATGTGGAATACCTGTAAGCTGCGTCGTAAAAAAACAGCACAATACGGATATTTCATCAGAAAAATGCAGTGAAAGGCGTTTTTACTGAACTTTACATTCGGGTGGCAGAGCACTGAGGCGGCCCGGATATGAAGAAAATCTGAAAGGAATGCCACCGGCCGGACGATATCGTCAGAAATCATCTGCCGGTGGCATTTTTTTATAAATATGCAATTATCATTTAGGTAAAATGATCTTCCGGGCTTCCGACGGACGGTAGAGCACCAGAATTTTACCGATAATCTGCACATTGTAAGCACCGGTTTCACGCACAATCGCATCTGCAATCAAGGTTTTCATTTCACGGTCTTCGCCCGCGATTTTAACTTTGATAAGCTCATGATGTGTAAGAGCCACTTCAGTTTCTGCGAGTACGCCTTCAGTCAGACCGTTGTTGCCAATCATGACAACCGGGTTCAGATGATGAGCGAGTGCTTTCAGGTGCTGGACTTGTTTTTTAGTGAGGTTCATCGTTTTTTTTGCTTAATAACTATTGAAAACGGTGTATTCTACCGCCATATCATGCTTATCACCATCATTAGGTGAGGAGTACTGTCTGCGGTAACGGGACTTTTCGTCCGGTTATGCGAAAAAACTGAGTCAGAAATAACAGGTTAGTCGGAAAACACAATGGCCAATAAAAAACGTTCAGCAAGCTCCGGGCGCTGGTTACAGGAACATTTTAGTGATAAATATGTTCAGATGGCGCAAAAAAAGGGGCTTCGCTCTCGTGCCTGGTTTAAGCTCGAAGAAATTCAGCAGGGCGATAATATTTTCAGACCGGGCATGACTATTGTGGATCTGGGTGCTGCACCCGGCGGCTGGTCACAATATGCTGTTAATCACATCGGTCAGTCCGGGCGCGTTATTGCCTGTGACCTGTTACCGATGGATCCCATCGTCGGCGTGGATTTCCTTCAGGGCGATTTCCGTGACGAAAACGTGCTGAAAGCTCTGCTGGGGCGCGTGGGAGATAAAAAAGTCCAGGTTGTTATGTCAGACATGGCACCAAATATGAGCGGAACTCCGGCTGTTGATATTCCGCGCGCGATGTATCTGGTTGAGCTGGCACTTGATATGTGCCGTTCTGTTCTGGCACCGGGGGGCAGTTTTATTGTTAAAGTCTTTCAGGGAGATGGCTTTGACGAGTACCTCCGGGAGGTTCGTTCCCTGTTCACGAAAGTGAAAATCCGTAAACCCGATGCTTCGCGGGCCCGATCGCGTGAAGTATACATTGTAGCGACAGGGTGGAAAGTGTAGTACCCTGTGCGTTATTTGTTAACACAGATGTAATAAGAGGTTAATCCCTTGAGTGACATGGCGAAAAACCTAATTCTCTGGCTGGTCATCGCGGTAGTGCTGATGTCGTTGTTCCAGAGTTTTGGCCCAGGCGATTCAAACAGTCGTAAGGTGGACTACTCTACCTTCATCACTGAGTTAGCACAGGATCAGGTGCGCGAAGTCCGTATTTCCAATCGTGATCTTAACGTCAGTAAAAAAGACGGCTCCAAATACACGACGTACCTGCCGATGCAGGACAATCAGCTGCTTAACACCATGCTGAACAAAAACGTCACTGTGGTCGGTGAACCACCGGAAGAGCCGGGTATCCTGACAACCATTTTCATTTCCTGGTTCCCGATGCTGCTGTTAATCGGTGTCTGGATCTTCTTCATGCGCCAGATGCAGGGCGGCGGCGGTAAAGGTGCGATGTCCTTCGGTAAAAGTAAGGCACGCATGCTGACCGAAGATCAGATCAAAACCACCTTTGCGGATGTGGCCGGTTGTGATGAGGCCAAAGAAGAAGTTGGTGAGCTGGTGGAGTATCTGCGTGAGCCGAGCCGCTTCCAGAAACTCGGCGGTAAAATTCCGAAAGGTATTCTGATGGTGGGGCCTCCGGGTACCGGTAAAACGTTGCTGGCAAAAGCGATTGCCGGTGAGGCGAAAGTACCGTTCTTCACCATTTCCGGTTCTGACTTCGTCGAAATGTTCGTGGGTGTGGGTGCGTCCCGTGTCCGTGATATGTTCGAACAGGCGAAGAAAGCAGCGCCATGTATCATCTTTATCGATGAAATCGACGCCGTCGGCCGTCAGCGTGGTGCGGGTCTGGGCGGTGGTCACGATGAACGTGAGCAGACACTGAACCAGATGCTGGTTGAGATGGATGGTTTCGAAGGTAACGAAGGTATTATCGTTATCGCGGCAACCAACCGTCCGGATGTGCTTGACCCTGCGTTACTGCGTCCGGGCCGTTTCGACCGTCAGGTCGTGGTCGGTCTGCCGGATGTGCGCGGACGTGAGCAAATCCTGAAAGTGCATATGCGCCGTGTGCCGTTATCGCCGGACGTTGAACCGTCTGTGCTGGCACGTGGTACACCGGGCTTCTCCGGTGCGGATCTCGCCAACCTGGTGAACGAAGCTGCGCTGTTTGCGGCACGCGGTAATAAACGCGTTGTGACCATGGTCGAGTTCGAAAAAGCAAAAGATAAAATCATGATGGGTGCGGAACGCCGCTCTATGGTGATGACAGAAGAGCAGAAAGCCTCGACTGCCTACCATGAAGCCGGTCACGCTATCATCGGTCGTCTGGTGCCGGAGCATGACCCGGTACACAAAGTGACCATTATTCCGCGCGGACGTGCACTGGGTGTGACCTTCTTCTTACCGGAAGGGGATCAGATCAGCGCCAGCCGTCAGAAACTTGAAAGTCAGATCTCCACCCTGTATGGCGGCCGTCTGGCGGAAGAGATTATCTACGGGCCGGAAAATGTGTCCACAGGCGCATCCAACGACATCAAAGTGGCAACTAACATTGCCCGTAACATGGTGACGCAGTGGGGCTTCTCTGAAAAACTGGGGCCGTTACTGTATGCGGATGAAGACGGTGAAGTGTTCTTAGGCCGTTCTGTGTCAAAAGCACAGCACATGTCTGATGAAACTGCCCGGACTATCGATGAGGAAATCCGCGGGATTATTGAGCGCAACTACAAACGTGCGCGTCAGATCCTGATGGATAACCTGGATATCCTGCACACCATGAAAGATGCATTAATGAAATATGAAACCATTGATGCACCACAGATTGATGATCTGATGAACCGTGTGCCGGTCCGTGAACCTGCGGGCTGGGAAGGTGACAAGCCGAAAGCGGATACCCGTCCGCCGGAAAGCAGTAACCAGGTTCCGGTTCAGGAAGCACCTGAATCATCAGATGACAACAATGCTGCGCCGTCTGAAGACGACAACAAGCAGTCATAATTCATCATTCAGTTGTATGAAGCAGTAATATGAAAAACCCGGCGGAAAATCTGCCGGGTTTTTTTATATCTTTATCCCGCAGGAGTCAGGCATTACAATCACCTCACGATTGAAATAATAAACAGTAAGAAGGCCGGATTATGAAACTTACCGCACGCGGTCAGACACTTTCGCTGGCAACGCCGCAGGTGATGGGGATCCTCAATGTGACCCCGGATTCATTCTCAGACGGCGGTACACACAACACCCCCGCCAAAGCACTGGAACATGCCCGGAAAATGATTGCGGAAGGCGCGACGATTATTGATATCGGCGGTGAATCCACCCGTCCCGGAGCAGCAGAAGTCAGCCCTGAGCAGGAAGCGGAGCGGGTTATCCCGGTTGTGGCAGCGATTGCCCGTGAGTCGGATGTCTGGATTTCAGTGGATACCTCAAAAGCGCTGGTGATCCGCGAAGCCGCAAATGCAGGGGCTCATATTCTCAATGATATCCGCTCATTCAGTGAGCCGGGGGCATTACAGGCAGCGGCACAGAGCGGCCTGCCGGTTTGTGTGATGCATATGCAGGGAGAACCGCGTACCATGCAGCAGGCACCGCACTATCAGAATGTGGTACGCGAGGTGTATACGTATCTTGAAGCGCAGGTGGCACGTTGTGTGGCGGCCGGAATTGAAAAAAATCACATAATTCTCGATCCGGGCTTCGGTTTCGGAAAAACACTGGCGCATAATTATCAGTTATTGGATAAATTAGACCTGTTTCATAACCTGGGATTACCGGTTCTCGCCGGAATGTCACGAAAATCTATGATTGGCCAGCTGATGGATATTCCCCCGGATGAACGGGTTGCCGGCAGCGTGGCCTGTGCAGTGATTGCCGCGATGAAAGGTGCGCAGATTATCCGTGTTCATGATGTGAAAGAAACTGTCCAGGCCATGAAAGTGGTGGAAGCAACCCGTTTAGCGAAGGAAACAAACGACAATGAGTGATCGCAAATACTTTGGTACTGATGGCATCCGCGGAAAAGTGGGTGACAGCCCGATTACCCCTGATTTTGTGCTCAAACTGGGCTGGGCAGCCGGGAAAGTGCTGGCACGTCACGGCTCACGTAAAATTATTATCGGTAAAGATACCCGTATTTCCGGCTATATGCTGGAATCCGCACTGGAAGCCGGTCTTGCCGCCGCAGGGTTATCCGCCTCATTTACCGGCCCGATGCCGACACCGGCGGTCGCTTATCTGACCCGTACTTTCCGTGCTGAGGCCGGTATTGTTATTTCCGCCTCTCATAACCCGTATTATGACAATGGCATCAAATTCTTCTCCATCGACGGCACCAAGCTGCCTGATCACGTGGAAGAAGCGATTGAAGCCGAGATGGAAAAACCACTGACCTGTGTGGAATCCGCCGAACTGGGCCGTGCAAACCGTATTGTGGATGCTGCCGGCCGTTACATCGAATTCTGTAAAGGGACATTCCCGAACGAGCAGAGCCTGAACGGGCTGAAAATGGTGATCGACTGCGCACACGGCGCAACCTATCACATCGCACCGAACGTATTAAGTGAACTGGGTGCGGAAGTGATTGCTATCGGCTGTGATCCGAACGGTATCAACATTAACGAAAAATGCGGTGCAACGGATGTCCGTCAGTTACAGGAACGTGTTCTGGCTGAAGGCGCAGATGTCGGCCTGGCATTTGACGGTGACGGCGACCGCCTGATCATGGTGGATCACCTGGGTGAAAAAGTGGACGGTGACCAGATCCTGTTTATCATTGCCCGCGAAGCACTGCGCCAGGGACAACTGCGCGGTGGTGCTGTCGGCACACTGATGAGTAACATGGGGCTGGAGCTGGCACTGAAACAGCTGGGTATTCCGTTTGAGCGCGCGAAAGTCGGCGACCGTTACGTGCTCGAAAAACTCCAGGAAAAAGGCTGGCGTCTGGGTGCGGAAAACTCCGGTCACATCATCCTGCTGGACAAAACAACCACCGGTGACGGCATTGTGGCGGGTCTTCAGGTGCTGAGTGCGATGGTGCGCAACAACATGAGCCTGCACGACCTGTGCAGCGGCATGAAACTGCTGCCGCAGGTGCTGGTGAATGTCCGCTTTGCCGGTCAGCACGACCCGCTGACAAGCGAGGAAGTCACCCGCGTGGCACAGGAAGTGGAAAAAGAGCTGAACGGCAAAGGCCGTGTGCTGCTG
This sequence comes from Morganella sp. HSTU-ASny43, assembly GCF_022819185.1. Classification (NCBI taxonomy): domain Bacteria; kingdom Pseudomonadati; phylum Pseudomonadota; class Gammaproteobacteria; order Enterobacterales; family Morganellaceae; genus Morganella; species Morganella sp. HSTU-ASny43. Next base: position 80,837 of record NZ_WSPG01000014.1, on the reverse strand, counting down.
CGTAAATCCGGTACCGAACCGCTGATCCGTGTGATGGTGGAAGGGGAAGATGAAGCGCAGGTCACTGCAATGGCAAACCGCATTGCAGACGCGGTGAAACGCGTATAATTATTTATGATGTGAATGACAGAGCCGGAAAAAATTATTGCGGTTTCCCCCCGGCTCTGTCAGAATCCGCCCCTTATTGTTGTTTTTTTCCGCAACCGGTGCGCCTGGCTTAAAATAGACTTGCGCGTGCGCGTTTGTTTGGTTAGTATTCTGACCCGCTCAGCAAGGTAATTAGGTTTATCTGTGAGTGTGCAGATTGATACCGAATCAGTCGGTATACCGTACGAGGAATAGGTACACGTTTATGTATACAGCTCTCTTAGTCGTTTTCTTACTTGTTGCGATTGCCTTAGTAGGCATGATCTTAATGCAGCAGGGGAAAGGTGCGGACATGGGTGCTTCGTTCGGTGCAGGCGCGTCTGCAACACTGTTTGGTTCTTCGGGTTCAGGTAACTTCATGACCCGTACCACAGGCATTTTAGCAACACTGTTTTTTGTACTGAGTTTGGTTCTGGGCAACATGACCAGCAATAAAACCGGTACAGGCAGCAAGTTTGATAATCTCGCTCAGCCGGTGCAGACAGAACAGAAAACAGATGTTCCCGCAGCACCAGCAGCTCCTAACAGCGATATTCCGCGCTGATTGTTGCAAGTCTGAAGTAAAAGTTTTAAACGGGATTGATACACACCATCAGTCAGTTCCGTAAAAAAGAGCAGTTCAGTGCCGAGGTGGTGAAATTGGTATACACGCTACCTTGAGGTGGTAGTGCCTACAAAACGGGCGTACGGGTTCAAGTCCCGTCCTCGGCACCATTTAGTTTCACACTTGCGTTTTGCAGGTGATCAGCGTAGAATTTTTCACGTTTCGAACGCGGGATGGAGCAGCATGGTAGCTCGTCGGGCTCATAACCCGAAGGTCGTCGGTTCAAATCCGGCTCCCGCAACCACTTCTTATAACAAATCGTTTTTTCCAATGTTGATTGTATCAACAACTCTTACGTTATCCCTGATTTGGAAAAAAGATTAAGAAGTGTGATGTACACAGGGTCCAGTTGCATAAAGCCCCGAAATTTCGGGGTTTTTTGTTATCAGTCAACAGAGATACTGGGCGTTATGCCCTTTTTTTATGTCCCGGGGGTGGTCTTGTCCACATTAGAGCAGAAATTAACAGAGATGGTCACTGCACCTGTCGAAGCACTCGGTTTTGAGCTTGTCGGCGTGGAGTTTATCCGCGGCCGCGTGTCAACACTGCGTATTTTTATTGATAGTGAAGAGGGTATCACTGTTGATGATTGCGCGGACGTGAGCCACCAGGTCAGTGCCGTTCTTGATGTTGAAGATCCTATTACAACCGTTTATAACCTTGAGGTTTCGTCTCCGGGTATGGAGCGTCCGTTATTTACGGCTGAACATTATCAGCGGTTTACCGGTGAGGAAGTCTCACTGACTTTACGAATCGCAATGCAGAACCGTCGCAGATGGCAGGGTATTATCAAAGCCGTCGACGGTGAAATGATCACGGTTACAGTGGATGGCAAAGACGAAGTGTTCGCACTTGGCAACATCCAGAAAGCTAACCTGGTACCCCACTTTTAATATAAAGTTCAAAAGAGGCAACTAGGATGAATAAAGAAATTCTGGCTGTTGTTGAGGCAGTTTCTAACGAAAAATCGCTTCCTCGTGAGAAAATTTTTGAGGCTCTGGAAACTGCGCTGGCAACCGCCACTAAGAAAAAATACGAACAGGAAATTGATGTTCGTGTGGAAATCGACCGTAAATCCGGTGATTTTGATACCTTCCGCCGCTGGATGGTGGTAGAAGAAGTCACTCAGCCGACCCGTGAAATCACACTGGAAGCGGCTGATTATGAAACGCCGGGCATTCAGTTAGGCGAATATATCGAAGATCAGATTGAATCTGTCACCTTCGACCGTATCACCACTCAGACCGCAAAACAGGTTATCGTACAGAAAGTACGCGAAGCTGAGCGTGCGATGGTGGTTGATCAGTTCCGCGAGCAGCAGGGCGAAATCATCACCGGTGTGGTGAAAAAAGTGAACCGCGAAAACATTACCCTCGATCTGGGGAATAATGCGGAAGCAGTCATTATGCGCGAAGATATGCTGCCGCGTGAGAATTTCCGTCCGGGTGACCGTATCCGCGGAGTTCTGTATGATGTTCGTCCGGAAGCCCGTGGGGCACAATTATTTGTGACCCGTTCCCGTCCGGAAATGCTGGTCGAATTATTTAAAATCGAAGTGCCGGAAATCGGCGAAGAGATTATTGAAATTAAAGCGGCTGCCCGTGATCCCGGTTCCCGTGCGAAAATCGCGGTGAAGACCAATGACAAACGCATCGACCCTGTCGGGGCATGTGTGGGAATGCGCGGCGCCCGCGTTCAGGCCGTTTCCGGTGAGCTGGGCGGCGAGCGGATTGATATCGTGTTGTGGGATGACAACCCGGCGCAATTCGTGATTAATGCAATGGCTCCGGCAGATGTTGCATCCATTGTTGTCGATGAAGACAAATGCACAATGGACGTTGCTGTGGAAAGCAGCAACCTTGCACAGGCCATTGGCCGTAACGGCCAGAATGTGCGTCTCGCTGCACAACTGCTGAAAAAACATCGTGGTGATGACAAATGGGAACTGAACGTCATGACCGCGGAGGAACTTAACGCGAAACACCAGGCGGAAGCACACGCTTCCATTGAAACTTTTGTTAAGCATCTCGACATCGATGAAGATTTCGCAACCTTATTAGTGGAAGAAGGTTTCTCCACACTGGAAGAACTGGCGTATGTGCCGGTCAGCGAACTTCTGGAAATCGACGGCCTCGAAGAGGAAACCGTTGAAGTCCTGCGCGAACGTGCAAAAGCCGCTTTAACAACGCTCGAACTGGCACAGAAAGAGAGCCAGTCAGGTACCACACCGGCGGATGATTTGTTAAACCTTGAAGGCATGGACCGCACACTGGCATTCACCCTGGCTTCCCGTGGTATTTGTACCCTTGAAGATCTCGCAGAGCAGGGTATCGATGACCTCACGGATATCGAAGGTCTGAATGATGAGAAAGCAGGTGAACTCATCATGGCAGCGCGTAATATCTGTTGGTTTGGCGACGATGCATCTTAATTTGTAGCGGGAAGGAGCAGCATGACAGAATCGGTAAAATCACTGGCAGACGAAATTCAGACTTCCGTAGAGCGCCTGGTACAGCAGTTTGCTGATGCCGGCATCAAAAAAACGGCGTCTGATAACGTTTCCCAGCAAGAAAAAGAGGCCCTGCTGGCCCATCTGAACCGCGAACAGGGCGGGGCAAGTCAGCCGGGTAAATTAACACTTCAGCGCAAAACTCGCAGTACGCTGAGTGTTCCGGTAACCGGTGGCAAGAGCAAATCGGTTAATATTGAAGTCCGCAAAAAACGCACATATGTAAACCGCGATGCCGCTGAACAGGCAAAAGCCGCGGAAGAGCAGGCACAGCGTGAAGCGGAAGAGCAGGCAAGACGCGAAGCTGAAGAGCAGGCCCGTCGTGAAGCCGAAGAAAAAGCCAGACAAGAGGCGCAAGCCAAACGTGAGGCTGAAGAAAAGGCAAAACGCGAAGCGGCAGCAGCGAAAGTAACTGAACAAGCGGCAGAACCGGCTAAGCGTGAAGCAGCGGAAAAGAATAACGTGAAAGAAAATAAAGCGAAATCAGCCCCGGCTGATACCCGGGAAAACAGCGAAAAAGTGCGCCGCGAAGCCGAAGCCGCTGAAATCAAACGCAAAGCTGAAGAAGAACAGCAGCGCAAACTTGAAGCTGAAGTGAAACGTGCAGCTGAAGAAGCGCGCCGTCTGGCCGAAGAAAACGGCGAGAAATGGTCTGCTCCTGTCAGTGAAGAAACAGAAAGCGCGGACTATCACACCACCACCTCTGCTCACGCCCGTGAAGCGGAAGATGAAAGTGATGCGAAAGTTGAAGGTGATAACCGCGGCCGCGGCCGTGGCGCGAAAAACGTCCGCCAGAAGAAAAACAACCGTCACTCTGAGAAAGCCGATCGCGAAGAAGCCCGTGCGCAACTGCCTCGCGGTAAGAAACAGCGTAAAGGCAGCTCACTGCAGCAGAGCTTTAACAAGCCGGTTGCAGCGGTTACCCGTGATGTGGTTATCGGTGAAACCATCACTGTTGGTGAATTAGCCAACAAGATGGCGGTAAAAGGTTCTCAGGTCATTAAAACCATGATGAAGATGGGCGCTATGGCGACTATCAACCAGGTGATTGACCAGGAAACCGCACAGCTGGTTGCCGAGGAAATGGGTCACAAAGTTATCCTGCGCCGTGAGAACGAGCTGGAAGAAGCGATCCTGAACGACCGTGACATGGGTGAAGCACAGGCTGAACCACGTGCGCCGGTTGTGACCATCATGGGTCACGTTGACCACGGTAAAACCTCTTTACTGGACTATATCCGTTCCACCAAAGTCGCCTCCGGCGAAGCGGGCGGTATTACCCAGCACATCGGTGCTTACCATGTGACCACCGATAAAGGCGCTATCACGTTCCTGGATACTCCGGGACACGCCGCGTTTACCTCCATGCGTGCCCGTGGTGCGCAGGCAACGGATATCGTTGTTCTGGTTGTCGCAGCGGACGATGGCGTGATGCCGCAGACTATCGAAGCTATCCAGCATGCGAAAGCAGCGGGTGTGCCGGTTGTGGTTGCGGTGAACAAAATTGATAAACCGGAAGCCGATCCGGATCGCGTACGTAACGAACTGTCTCAGTACGGCATCCTCTCTGAAGAGTGGGGCGGTGAGACTCAGTTCATCAGCGTTTCCGCGAAGAAAGGTATCGGTATCGACGATCTGCTCGATGCTATCCTGCTGCAGGCTGAAGTTCTTGAACTGAAAGCAGTGCGTGCCGGTATGGCGAGCGGTGTGGTTATCGAATCTTACCTCGATAAAGGCCGTGGTCCGGTCGCCACTATCCTGGTACAGAGCGGTACACTGAACAAAGGCGATATCGTGCTGTGCGGCTTTGAATACGGCCGTATCCGTGCGATGCGTAACGAACTGGGTCAGGATATCACCGAAGCGGGTCCGTCCATTCCGGTGGAAATCCTGGGTCTGTCCAACGTACCGTCTGCCGGTGATGAAGCGACCGTTGTCCGTGACGAGAAGAAAGCCCGTGAAGTGGCACTCTATCGTCAGGGTAAATTCCGTGATGTGAAACTGGCACGCCAGCAGAAAGCCAAACTGGAAAACATGTTTGCTAACATGGAAAGCGGTAAGGTTTCTGAACTGAACATCGTTCTGAAGACTGATGTGCAGGGTACCTGTGAAGCTATCACCGATTCACTGATGAAACTGTCAACTGATGAAGTCAAAGTGAAAATCATCGGTTCCGGTGTGGGTGGTATCACTGAAACTGACGCCACGCTGGCTGCGGCATCCAACGCGATTATCCTCGGCTTTAACGTCCGTGCGGATGCATCAGCGCGCCGCCTGATTGAAAGCGAAAGCGTTGACCTGCGTTACTATTCCGTAATCTACAGCCTGATTGATGAAATCAAACAGGCAATGAGCGGGATGCTGGCGCCGGAATTCAAACAGGAAATCATGGGTCTGGCAGAAGTCCGTGATGTGTTCCGTTCACCGAAATTCGGTGCCATCGCCGGTTGTATGGTGACGGAAGGAACTATCAAACGTAATAACCCTATCCGCGTTCTGCGTGACAACGTGGTTATCTATGAAGGTGAGCTGGAATCTCTGCGCCGCTTCAAAGATGACGTTGCTGAAGTCCGTAACGGGATGGAATGTGGTATCGGTGTCAAGAACTACAATGATGTCCGCCCGGGAGACATGATTGAAGTCTTCCAGGTGATTGAAGTTCAGCGAACTATCTGATCACCTGACGGTATGACATAACATGATATAATTGGGGGGCTTATGGCCCCCCTGATTTTCAGGAGAGAAACTATGGCGAGAGAATTCAGCCGTACTCAGCGCGTTTCACAGGAAATTCAGAAAGAAATTGCGATTATCCTGCAGCGTGAAATTAAAGATCCCCGTGTGGGGATGGCAACGGTATCCGGCGTGGATTTATCCCGCGATATGGCCTATGCCACGGTATTTGTCACCTTTCTGAACTTTATGGATGAAGACCATAATTCAGAGCAGGTGAAAACAGGCATCAAAGTCTTAAATGATATTTCCGGCTACATTCGTTCCCTGCTGGGGAAAGAGATGCGCCTGCGCATTATTCCGGAACTCAAATTTGAATATGACAGCTCTCTGGTCGAAGGGATGCGTATGTCTAACCTGGTGTCTGATGTGATCAAACACGACCAGGATATGCGTAAATCTGCGGACGACAAAGAGGGTAACTGATGGCACGCCGTCGTCGTGGCCGTAATATCAACGGCATTGTCCTGCTGGATAAACCGCAGGACATTTCATCCAATGATGCATTGCAGAAGGTCCGCCGTCTGTTTAATGCCGCCAAGGCCGGTCACACCGGCGCGCTGGATCCGCTGGCGACCGGTATGCTGCCGGTCTGCCTCGGTGAAGCAACCAAGTTTTCACAGTTCCTGCTGGATTCCGACAAACGTTACCGCGTGATTGCCCGCCTGGGGCAGCGTACGGACACCTCAGACTCACAGGGTGAGGTGATCAGTGAGCGCCCGCTGTCATTCACGGCGGAACAGCTTGCGGCTGCCCTGGAGTCATTCAGGGGCGATACCTTACAGGTACCGTCCATGTATTCCGCGCTCAAGCATCAGGGACGTCCGCTGTATGAGTATGCCCGCAAAGGCATCACCATAGAGCGGGAAGCCCGCCCGATCACGGTGTATGAACTGCTGTTTATCCGCCATGAAGGGGAAGAGCTGGAGCTGGAAATTCACTGCTCGAAAGGCACCTATATCCGCACTATCATTGATGATCTCGGTGAGAAACTCGGTTGCGGTGCTCACGTGACTATGCTGCGCCGGCTGCAGGTGGCCACGTATCCGGCAGAACGGATGGTGACACTGGAACAGCTTCAGGAAATGCGCCGTGTGGCGGATGAGGCTGAAACTCCGCTCGAAACCGCACTGGATCCGCTGTTGCTGCCGATGGATACCGCCGTGTCACATTTCCCGCAGGTCAATCTGACGGACGTGACTGCCGGGTATTTTAAGCTGGGGCAGCCGGTACGGGCTCCGCATGACCTGGCACCGGAGACATTAACCCGCGTAACGCAGGGTGATGATGCCGCCTTTATCGGCCTTGCGGTGATCAGTGAGGACGGGCTGGTGGCACCGCGCCGTCTTGTTGTGGAATACACGGAATAAGCATTGCCGCATCTTGCGTTCAGGGCGCAGGCGGCGTAGAATAACGCGGCAATTTCCCTGAGATGCTGAATTAGAGATCGGCACTCATTTTTATTAATCAAAGTATATTTGGAGTTCTATTATGTCTCTAAGCACTGAAGCGAAAGCGAAAATTGTCGCTGATTTCGGTCGTGGCGAAAACGACACCGGTTCAAGCGAAGTTCAGATCGCGCTGCTGACTGCACAGATCAACCACCTGCAGGGTCACTTTGCAGAGCACAAAAAAGATCACCACAGCCGTCGTGGTCTGCTGCGTATGGTTGCTCAGCGTCGTAAGCTCCTGAACTATCTGAAAGGCAAAGACTTAGCAAGCTATACCTCAATTCTTGAGCGTCTGGGCCTGCGTCGCTAATTCAGACAAGTTTCAGTGGAAAGGGGCCGACGGCCCCTTTTCTTCTGAATGCGGCACACTGAGCTGTTGCCGCAATAATAACGATTCTTCGGTACAGCTATTCGCGCGGCTAATGAGAGCACTTTCCGGCAGCAGGAAAAGGTTGTCATTAGTCGCGAGGATGTATCTGAAGGAACCATTTCACTACTTACCCCTGCCGGGGTGAGAGACCCAGAAGGATATTATTTTGTTAAATCCGACAATCCGTAAATTCCAGTATGGTCAGCACACTGTCACTATCGAAACCGGCATGATGGCCCGTCAGGCGACAGCAGCTGTAATGGTTAACATGGACGACACCGCGGTATTCGTTACCGTTGTCGGCCAGAAAAAAATGAAACCGGGCCAGGACTTCTTCCCGCTGACCGTAAACTATCAGGAGCGTACTTACGCTGCCGGCCGTATTCCGGGGAGCTTCTTCCGCCGTGAAGGCCGTCCGGGCGAAGGCGAAACCCTGATCGCACGTCTGATTGACCGTCCGTTACGTCCGCTGTTCCCGGAAGGTTTCCTGAACGAAGTTCAGATTATCGCAACCGTGGTGTCTGTGAACCCGCAGGTTAACCCTGATATCGTGGCAATGATTGGTGCCTCAGCGGCGCTGGCACTGTCAGGTATTCCGTTCAACGGCCCGATTGGTGCGGCACGTGTTGGTTTCATCAATGACCAGTATGTTCTGAACCCGACCACTGACGAATTAGCGGTAAGCAAACTGGATCTGGTTGTTGCCGGTACCAAAGGTGCGGTTCTGATGGTTGAATCAGAAGCACAGCTGCTGACCGAAGAACAAATGCTGGGTGCGGTCGTGTTCGGTCACGAGCAGCAGCAGATTGTTATCGAAAACATCAACGCACTGGCCGCTGAAGCCGGTAAGCCGAAGTGGGACTGGCAGCCTGAGCCTGTTAACCAGACTCTGCGTGACCGCGTTGCTGAACTGTCTGAAAAAGCGCTGGGTGATGCTTACCGTATCACTGAGAAACAGGATCGTTACGCACAGGTTGATATCATTAAAGATGCAACCATCAGTGCACTGGAAGCTGAATTTGCCGCACGCGGCGAAGAGCTGACCGGCGAACTGAAACATGAAATCAGCGACATCCTGGCTGCGGTTGAGAAATCTGTTGTCCGTACCCGTGTTCTGAACGGCGAGCCGCGTATCGACGGCCGTGAAAAAGACATGGTCCGCGCACTGGATGTCCGCACCGGTGTTCTGCCGCGTACTCACGGTTCTTCTCTGTTCACCCGTGGTGAAACTCAGGCGCTGGTAACAGCAACGCTGGGTACTGCCCGTGATGCACAGACTCTGGATCAGGTAATGGGTGAAATCACTGACACCTTCCTGTTCCACTACAACTTCCCTCCGTACTGCGTGGGTGAAACCGGTATGGTCGGTTCACCGAAGCGTCGTGAAATCGGCCACGGCCGTCTGGCGAAACGTGGTGTGCTGGCAGTGATGCCATCCCAGGAAGAATTCCCGTACACCGTGCGTGTGGTTTCAGAAATCACTGAATCCAATGGTTCTTCTTCTATGGCGTCAGTCTGTGGTGCATCTCTGGCACTGATGGATGCAGGTGTTCCTGTGAAATCAGCGGTTGCCGGTATCGCGATGGGTCTGGTGAAAGAAGACGACAAATTTGTGGTTCTGTCTGATATCCTCGGTGATGAAGACCACCTCGGCGACATGGACTTTAAAGTTGCGGGCAGCCGTGACGGTATCAGCGCCCTGCAGATGGATATCAAAATCGAAGGTATCACCAGCGAAATCATGCAGGTGGCTCTGAACCAGGCCAAAGGTGCGCGTCTGCACATCCTGGGCGTGATGGAACAGGCTATCAACTCACCACGTGCTGATATCTCTGAATTTGCACCGCGCATTCACACCATCCGCATCAACCCGGACAAAATCAAAGACGTTATCGGTAAAGGCGGTTCTGTGATCCGTGCCCTGACCGAAGAAACCGGCACCACTATCGAAATCGAAGATGACGGTACTGTGAAGATTGCTGCAACTGACGGCGATAAAGCGAAGATGGCTATCCGCCGTATCGAAGAAATCACCGCAGAAGTGGAAGTCGGCCGTATCTATAACGGTAAAGTTGTCCGTATCGTTGACTTCGGTGCTTTCGTGGCTATCGGCGGCGGTAAAGAAGGTCTGGTGCATATTTCTCAGATCGCTGACAAACGCGTTGAAAAAGTATCAGATTATCTGGAAATGGGTCAGGAAGTACCGGTCAAGGTACTGGAAATCGACCGTCAGGGTCGTATCCGCCTGAGCATGAAAGAAGCAGTCAGTCAGGATGCAGCTCCGGCTTCGGATGCAACCCCTGATGCAAATAACGCTGAATAAAATTTGACGTAAGTCGTGGCGTCCTGTAAAAAGGGCGCCATTCGGCAAAAAAAGCAAAATGCACTCGGTTATTGTCAGTCAGAGGATTATCCTTTCAGGGATCTGACTTCGGGAGTAGGAAATGAATTTTTTTCTGCGTTGGTGGAGCATTGCAGCTATAATTTTTATCGCAGGATGCAGCAGCGGTAAAAACTGGCACTCCGGGGATTTACTTGCAGTACCCCTGCAACCATCATTACAGCAGGAAGTGATCCTCGCCCGAATGGAACAAATACTGGCAAGCCGGTCATTAACTGAGGACGAGTACGCCCAGCTGCTTTATCAGCGTGGTGTGTTGTACGACAGCCTCGGATTGCGTGCATTGGCACGTAACGATTTTACTGTTGCGTTATCAATGCGTCCGGATATTCCGGAGATATTTAATTACCTGGGCATTTATTTTACGCAGGCAGGCAACTTTGATGCTGCCTATGAAGCGTATGATTCTGTATTAGAGCTTGATCCAACTTATAACTACGCGCGTATGAACCGCGGTATTGCCCTGTATTACGGGGGCCGGTATCCGGTGGCGCGGGATGATTTGCTGGCGTTTTATCAGGATGATCCAAACGATCCGTTCCGCTCGCTGTGGCTTTATCTCGTCGATAAAGAGATAGATCCGAAGAAAGCACTGACCGATTTACGTCAGCGCTATCAGCAGGCGAAAGGCGGACAATGGGGCTGGAATATTGCTGAATTCTATCTCGGCGACATCAGTGAAAAGACACTGCTTGATCGGCTGAAGGAATTCTCAACGGATAACACTTCGCTCGCTGAACATCTCAGTGAAACCTACTTCTATTTAGGTAAATACTACCTGAGTCTGGGGGATACGGACAGCGCTGAAACGCTGTTCAAGCTGACGGTTGCCAACAACGCACACAATTTCGTTGAGCACCGCTACGCATTGTTGGAATTAGCTCTGTTAGGTGATGAAGAACAGGACCTGACGGATTCAGATCCACAATAGCTGACGAACACACTTCAAACCGTTAATTTTTCACCATCGCGAAAGTGATGGGGGGATGTTTTGTTCGTTTTATAATTTTATTTGAGCCAGTTCACACTTTTAAATGAAAACAACCGACATGCTTTCCGATGGGTTGTGTAGACTGGCCGCCATTTTGTATGAGGCACCTTTACATGACCACTGAGACTGAAATCTCTTTTGCTGACATTGGTTTATCAGCTGATATTTTGACTGCACTGGACGACCTGGGCTACGAAAAGCCGTCCCCGATCCAGCAACAATGTATTCCGCACCTGCTTGCCGGACGTGATGTCCTGGGTATGGCACAGACAGGTAGTGGTAAAACGGCGGCATTCGGCCTGCCGTTACTGAACAATATTGATCCGAACCTGAGAGCACCACAGATTCTGGTGCTGGCACCGACCCGCGAATTAGCGGTCCAGGTTGCGGAAGCCTGTACTGATTTCTCCAAACATATGCGTAACGTGAATGTGGTCGCCCTGTACGGCGGTCAGCGTTATGACGTCCAGTTACGTGCTCTGCGTCAGGGGCCACAGGTGGTTGTCGGGACTCCGGGCCGTCTGCTGGATCACTTAAAACGCGGCACCCTGGATTTATCCAACCTGAAAGGTCTGGTACTGGACGAAGCAGATGAAATGCTGCGTATGGGCTTCATCGAAGACGTTGAAACCATCATGAGTCAGATCCCGGCAGAGCACCAGACAGCACTGTTCTCTGCAACTATGCCGGAAGCTATCCGCCGCATTACCCGTCGTTTCATGAAAGATCCGCAGGAAGTGCGCATTCAGACCAGCGTCACCACCCGTCCGGACATCAGCCAGAGCTACTGGACTGCTTACGGCGCACGTAAGAGCGAAGCACTGGTCCGTTTCCTGGAAGCGGAAGATTTTGATGCGGCGATTATCTTCGTCCGTACCAAAAACGCGACCCTGGAAGTGGCAGAAACCCTGGAGCGTAACGGCTACAACAGCGCTGCACTGAACGGTGACATGAACCAGGCACTGCGTGAGCAGACGCTGGAGCGCCTGAAAGATGGTCGTCTGGATATCCTGATTGCAACAGACGTTGCAGCCCGTGGTCTGGATGTTGAGCGTATCAGCCTGGTTGTTAACTACGATATCCCGATGGATGCGGAATCTTATGTTCACCGTATCGGCCGTACCGGTCGTGCGGGCCGCGCCGGCCGCGCTCTGCTGTTCGTTGAAAACCGCGAACGCCGCCTGCTGCGCAACATTGAACGCACCATGAAACTGACCATCCCTGAGGTAGAATTACCGGATGCAGAGATGATCAGCCAGCGCCGCCAGGAAAAATTCGCTGCCACTATCCATGCAGAAATGGAAAGCAGCAACCTGGATCAGTACCGTGCACTGCTGAAAAAACTGGTTCCGGCAGACAGCGATGAGTCTGACGCAGATATCGATATGGAAACTCTGGCTGCTGTTCTGCTGAAAATGGCAGAAGGTGAGCGCAAACTGATCCTGCCACCGGATGCACCACGCCGTCCGCGCCGTGAGTTCAATGATCGTGATGATCGCCGCCGCAATGATCGCAACGACCGTTTCGGTGATCGCCCTGAGCGTGGTGATCGTCCGCGCCGTGAACGCCGTGACGTGGGTGATATGGAACTGTACCGCATTGAAGTGGGCCGTACCGATGGTGTTGAAGTCCGTCACATTGTGGGCGCGATTGCTAACGAAGGTGATATCAACAGCCGTTACATCGGTAACATCAAACTGTTTGATACTCACTCAACTATCGAATTACCGAAAGGTATGCCGACTGACCTGTTACAGCACTTCACCCGTACCCGTGTGATGAACAAACCAATGAACATGACATTAGTCGGTGATGCGAAGCCGTTCAACCGTGAACGCCGCAGCGGTGGTAATGACCGTGGTGGTAACGGTGGCCGCAGTTTCGGTGGTGGTAACCGCCGTGACGGTGAGCGTTCTGACCGTGGCAACAGCGATCGCCGTCCGCAGGGCGAGCGCCGCAGCTTCCGCCGCGAAGAAGGCGGAAACTCCGCACCACGTCGTCGTAGCAATAATGATGCATAATTGATTCTCTGAATCATAAAAAGCCCGGCCGGGGATATCCCTGCCGGGCTTTTTTTATGCGTCCGGATTTTGGTATTAAATCAGCCCCAGCGCTTCCTTCAGGGGTCTGAGGTAGCGGCGGCTGACCGGAATGGTTTCATCGTTACTCAGGATCAGCTCGGCCTGGCCGTTATCGCCCAGCAGGATTTCCCGCAGACGGGTCAGATTGACCAGATACTGCCGGTGGCAGCGCAGCAGCGGGGTACGGGTTTCCAGAGTGCGCAGTGTCAGCTCGGTAAATCCTTCCTGGCCGTGCGCGCTCATCACAAACACGCCGCTGATACGGGAATTGACATACACCACATCCTCAACCGGCATCAGCCAGATACGGTTGTGCCCGCTGCACGGGATATAGCGCAGTTGCTCTGTCTGTTCCGGGGTCTCCGCCGGGCGGATCTGCCCCTGGCGCAGCCGGTTCAGGGTTTTGTCCAGGCGCTCTTTTTCCACCGGTTTGAGCAGATAATCAAACGCATCCTCCTCAAAAGCCTGTAAGGCGTACTCTTCAAAGGCGGTGAGAAAGACAATCGCAGGCCGGTGGCCGGGATCGAGCATACCAACCATTTCCAGCCCGGTGACACGGGGCATCTGGATATCCAGAAACACCACGTCCGGCTTCAGGCGGTGAATTTTTCCGATAGCATCAATGGCGTTGGTGCATTCACCCAGGATATGGATGTCAGGATACGCATCGAGCAGTAATCGCAGGTTTTCCCGGGCCAGTGGCTCATCATCAACAATTAAAACATTCATTGTGTCATTATCATTTTTTTAGTTATCAGGCGGTGCTGCCGCACCTGCCGGTGAGTCGAAGGGTAAGGTCAGAATAATGGTCGTTTTTACTTCCGGCTCGCAGTGAACACTGAGGCCGTATTGTTTACCATAGCGGACTTTGATGCGTTTATCGACCAGCCCCATGCCGAGCCCGTCACTCATCCCGGTCGGCTGATACAGCCCGGCGTTATCGGCAATCAGGATGACAAGCGTATTGCCCTCCGCCCGTGCGCTTATGGTAATTTTTCCCTGCTCAAATATCTGTGATGTACCATGTTTTATCGCATTTTCCACAATGGGCTGTAACGAAAAGACCGGCAGACTGGCTTGTTTCAGCGCATCCGGAATGGCGATATCCACACTGAGTTGTTCACGGAAGCGGGCTTTTTCAATCTGTAAGTAAGCATTCACATGCTCAATTTCGGCCGCGAGAGTGGCTATCTCCCCCGGCCGTTTTAAATTTTTACGGAAAAAGGTGGAGAGATTCTGCACCAGATGCCGTGCCTGTTCCGCATCGCGGCGGATCACTGCCTGTAAGGTATTGAGGGCATTAAACAGAAAATGCGGGTTTACCTGGGCATGCAGCAATTTTACCTCTGTTTCCAGTAGTGACTGCTTACTTCGCTCAAACTGCCCGGCCAGAATCTGAGCTGACAACAGGCTGGCAATCCCTTCTCCCAGCGTGCGGTTAATGGAGCTGAACAGGCGGTTCTTCACCTCATACAGCTTGATGGTACCGACCACCTGCTTATTCTCCCCGGTCAGCGGGATAACCAGCGTAGAGCCGAGTTTACAGTGCGGATTGATCGAACAGCAGTACGGTGTTTCGTTGCCGTCGGCATAGACCACTTCATTATGGGCAATGGCCTGCCGGGAGTAACGCGAGGCAATCGGCGTGCCCGGCAGATGGTGATCCGCCCCGACACCGATAAACGCCAGCAGTTTTTCCGTATCCGTGATAGCCACGGCGGCGACATTCAGCTCATCATACAGCACCTGTGCCACCTGGCGGCTGTTGGTCTCGTTAAATCCCTGGCGCAGCACGCCGTCTGTACTGATCGCCAGTTTCAATGCCTGGGCGGAAAAGGCACTGGTGTATTTTTCAAAGATAGCGCGTCTGTCCAGCAGGATACGGATAAACATAGCGGCACCGATGGTATTGGCGATAATCATCGGTGCGGCAATATCTTTCACCAGATTCAGCGCTTCATTAAACGGCCGTGCCAGTAACAGAATAATCGCCATCTGCGCCAGTTCGGCAACAAAGGTCACACCGGCCGCTGTCCAGGGATTAAACAGTTTGTTGATCTGCCCGCGCTTCATATAGTAGCGGTGAACCAGGCCGCCGATAAGCCCCTCGACAATAGTGGACACCATACAACTGAACGCCGTCATCCCGCCGAGAGAATAGCGGTGCAGCCCGCCGGTAAAACCGACCAGCAGCCCGACAGACGGTCCGCCGAGCAACCCGCCGAGTACGGAGCCGATAGCCCGTGTGTTGGCGATGGAATCATTGATATTCAGTCCGAAATAGGTGCCCATGACACAGAAAACGGAGAAAATCAGGTAGCACATCAGCTTGTGCGGCAGGCGGACAGTCACCTGTAAGACCGGCAGCACCAGCGGCGTTTTGCTGAGCACCCAGGCGATAACCAGGTACACACACATCTGCTGAAGCAGCAGGAAAATCAGGTTGTAGTCATACATTTTTCTGTCGGATCACTTGCCGGAGGAGAATTATTTGTAACTATCTGAGATTTTATATTAAAAATAGTTGTGTAACAGGTGTGTGAGGCTAAGATTGAAGGTATTATGCTGTGATCTGGCGCACAAATATCTTAACGGTTTCAGCTGAAATCAGTGATACTGAAACCTTCCCCTTTCTTCATCGTTTTATCCAGAACAATTTCATTCGGGATGATTCCATTTCGAATAGTTTCACAAGTGATAGTTAAGGCCGAAATCAAGAATGAAAAAAAGAACAATCTATCTGATCCTGCTGATGCTGGTCTTAATTGCGATGGCTGCACTTTTTCGTGCCCACAACCAGTATCTTTTATTACAGGGTGAAGTCGATGCACCGGAGGTTATTGTCTCCTCGAAAGCCAAAGGACGTGTTGTTGAGCGTCTGATTGAGCGCGGTGACGACGTTAAACAGGGACAGGCGCTGATTCGCCTGACCAGCCCGGAGCTGGAAGCACAGGTCGCCTCGTTGGTGGCTGCCCGCGATCAGGCTCAGGCGCAGTTAACCGAGTCCCTGAACGGCACGCGGGAAGAGAGCGTGCGCAACTATGCTGCACAGCTGGCGAAGTCTCAGGCTGAGCTGGCGAATGCACAGCGTGATTTTCAGCGCATGAGCAGCATGGCCGGTAGAGGTTATGTGTCAAAAACCGAGCTTGATCAGTCCCGCCGTGCCCGTGATGTGGCGCAGCAGGGTGTACTGGCCGCCAAAGCTCAGCTCGACCAGGCGAAAAACGGCGACCGCACCGAGCAGCGTCAGCGTTACGAAGCGGCACTTCGCCAGGCAGAACAGAAACTGGCGGAATTAAAAGTCCAGCAGGATGAACTAACAGTTACCGCGCCGGTGACCGGGGAGATCGGGCCGGTTCCGGCTGAAATCGGGGAGCTGTTTAATGCAGGCAGTCCGCTGGTAACGATTATCCGCCTGCCGGAAGCGTATTTTGTCTATAACCTGCGTGAGGATATTCTCGCGGATGTGAAAAAAGGCGACAAAATCACCCTGACGGTACCGGCACTGAAAAATCAGGAAATTGAGGCAGAAGTCCGCTATATCGCCCCGATGGGGGATTACGCCACCAAACGCGCCACCCGTGCCACCGGGGATTTTGATCTGAAAACCTTTGAGGTGCGTCTCTATCCGGCACAACCTGTGGACGGGTTAAGACCCGGCATGAGTGCACTGTGGCGCCGGGATAAGTAAGGTGTCACGATGAGAATACCGGTTATCTGGTACAGCTTTCGCCACGCCTTCACACAGGAAACCCGGATGGCTATCCGCAGCCCGGTGTTCCACTGGCTGAGCTGGTTATTTCCGCTGATCTTATTCACACTGATCAGCGCGAACTTTTCAGAGGGAACACTGCTGAATCTGCCGGTCTCTGCGGTGGATTATGACCACAGTCCGCTCTCGCGGACGCTGGTGCGCAATCTGAACGCTGCTTCACACGCCAGTATCACGCCGCGGGATGATCCTTCGGCAGCACTGGAGCGGATGGGCAGTGCGGAAGATTACGCGATCCTGATGATCCCGAAACGTTTTGAAAGTGATGTGCTGGCCGGAAAGCAGCCGACAGTCCGGATGTATTACAACGGGTTATTTTATGCCTCCGGCAGCTATGCGATTCAGGATTTCAGCGGGCTGATAGCAGAACTGAATGCACAGTACCGCACTGTCCTCGCGTCAGAAACGGGCAAGACGCTGCCGAAACTGGCACAGGTGACGATGTCATACGACAGCCTGTTCAATGCCAGCGGCAGTTATATTTATTATCAGCAGTTTGCCGCCACCATCCATATGCTTCAGTTATTTGTTGTCACGCTGACTATTTACAGTATGTCGCGCGGTACCATGCTGCTGACGCTTAAACCGCTGTTCAGTGGTGTTCTGGGGAAACTGGCACCGTATACCCTGTTTTTTACCGCTCTGCTGATGGTGGAACTGGCTGCCCTGGTGACGTTTTCCGGCGCCAAGGTGGCAGGTAACCCGCTGTATATGCTGTTTATCGGCTTCTTTTA
Source organism: Morganella sp. HSTU-ASny43 (assembly GCF_022819185.1). Classification (NCBI taxonomy): domain Bacteria; kingdom Pseudomonadati; phylum Pseudomonadota; class Gammaproteobacteria; order Enterobacterales; family Morganellaceae; genus Morganella; species Morganella sp. HSTU-ASny43. Next base: position 63,044 of record NZ_WSPG01000014.1, on the reverse strand, counting down.
TGTCATGGCGGCACAGAGTATCGGCCTGCTGCTTTACACATTCACCAGCAATGCGCTGATGGCTTACAGTATGATTGGTATGCTGGTCAGTATCGCCATGGCGTTTTCCGGCATGGCGGTGCCGGAGCTGTCGATGATCCTGCCGGCCAGGATTATCTCTAACCTTGAGCCGCTGACTCACGCACTCAATGCGATGTTTGATATCTTCCTGCGCGAAGTGTCGCTGCTGCATATTCTGTATGTCTGTGCATTATTGCTGATTTATCCGGTAGCCAATGCCTTTTTTGTCCGTAACCGGTTACCGAAACGGCTGGCATTGCAGGGAGGTGCGGTATGAAACTCTATTTTCAGACGTTCCTGAAAGTCCTGCTGGGAATGCTGGCAAAACCGATGTGGATGCTGCTGGTGGTTTCACTGTGTGTGATGAGCCTGGTGTATGTCCGGCCGGTCTTGTGGGATCTGCCTGTCGCCGTGATTGACCAGGATCACTCCGCAGCCAGCCGCTCACTGATCCGGCAGCTGGATGCAACCGCCAAAGTGGAGCTGCACGGTTATGACAACCTGGAGACGGCACGGCGCGATATGATTATGCGCGAGTTATTCGCCATCATTATTATTCCGACTGATTTTGAGCGAAATATTCTCCAGGGTAAAAATATCACTGTCCCGGTATTCGGGGATGCGACGAACCGTCTGGCCAGCGGGCAGATCCAGCAGGAGCTGAGCAAGGCATATCAGGAGTTGCTGGGGGGCTATAACACCCGTATTTTGCAGGATGCGGGCTATACACCGGAACAGGCGTCACTGATTATTTCACCGATACAGTCAGAAACGGTGGCTATGTATAACCCGGGTGTCAGCTTTGCGGCGATTGTGTTCCCCGGTCTGCTGGTCATGTTATTACAGCACTCCCTGCTGATAGCCTGTGTCCGTGTCAGTATCGCGGTGCGCAGTACGCCGAAAGGTAAACCGCCGCTGGCGGTGTATCTGGGGGCGCTGAGCGCACTGCTGCCTATCTGGCTGTTTCTCTCGACGGTCTTCTTTGCCCTGTGGCCGTGGGTGCTGGGATACCGCCAGGAAGCGCCGATGTATGAACTATGGCTGCTGACATTCCCGTTCCTGCTGGGAGTACTGGGACTGGGCAAACTGGTTACTGAATGTCTGCGCAGTGTGGAGATGATTTACCTGACACTGGCCTTTGTCACCACACCGGTCTTTTATATGTCAGGCACCATCTGGCCGTTACAGGCTATGCCGGACTGGGTGCGGTTTATTGCTTCCGCACTGCCGTCCACCTGGGCGACCAAAGCGATTGCAGGTATCAACCAGATGGATTTACCGTTCAGCAGCGTGCAGAATGATATTATTATGATGCTGGTGCTCGGGATTATTTATACGCTTCTCGGGGTATTTATCGGTATGTTGCGTGACGGGGAATTACGGCGTATTACGCATTCCCTGCGACGGTTATTCCGGCGGAAAAAAAGAGCCTGTTAAATAAATGAAATCCCGTTCTCACGGTTTCCGGGGGAAAAGAGGATCAGGGTACGCAACGTGAGGCATAACGCCGGTAAAAGCGGGCGCGCAGATATCGCGCCCGTTCTGTTTTGTTACTCAATACCCGCGATCAGCGATATTTCCATGCAGGCGCCGAACGGCAGTTGCGCCACAGTGAGTGCATTGCGGCTGTGATAGCCTTTCTCACCGAAAACATCATGAAAAACCTGTGAACAGGCATTCGCTACCACATGAGGGTCGGTAAAATCCGGTGTACCGTTAATCATGCAGTTCAGGTTGATGATCTTTTTAATCTTATTCAGATCACCAACCGCGCCCTGCAGTGTACCGAGCAGGTTAACAGCCAGCTGACGGGCAATTTTCTCACCCTGTACAATGGTCAGATCCGCCCCGAACTTACCGGTATTTAACTGCTCCCCGGTTTTGGATAAATGGCCGGAGAGGGTAATTGTGTTATCAAAAATCACATACGGCTGAAATTTTGCATCCGGTACAACGACCGGCGGCAGTTCAATATTCAGTGCTTTTAAACGGGCATAAACATCAGTCATGGTTATTTCCTTCCGTTATTCCACCAGTTCCAGGCCCGCCACTGTACGCCAGTAGCCGTTGCAGTTTTGTGCCTGTGCCAGATCGAGCGGCTGTGCGCCGGTTTCATTCTGACGGAAATGGTCGATGACCGCCAGATCGTCCGGTGCATCCGGGGAGATCCGCACGATATCCACCAGTCCATGCATGGAACGCAGATCATTGCCGAGGTTATAGCAGTAACCGCTCTGTGTCTGGATCCCGTTAAGGACAAATACCTGCTGATTTTCCTGCGAGAGTACTTTGCGCCCCCGCGGATAGTTGATGCAGCAGGTTTCGCAGTCATCTTTGGCGCGGTTTTCCGAACGGGCGGTGAAGCAGCGGGCGGAGTAGGCCAGCGGCAGATGGCCGTAGCTCATCACTTCCACTTCAAATTTGTCGCGGATCCCCAGCTCTTCACATTGCTTCAGCAGGTTCACCAGCCAGTCACGGGACAGCTCCACCGGCATGCACCAGCGTGTCATCCCCTGTTTTTGCAGAATTTTCAGCGCCGGGGCGTTATAACAGTTCAGGCCGTGTCCGGCGACAAACGGCAGCCCGCGCTCGTGCAGCATATTAATCACGCCGAAATCATGAGCTTCGATCATAAATTCGCCGTTATCCACCAGTTTGGCGATCTCTTTCAGCTCGGACGGGGCCTGTAACAGTGCCAGCGTGGAGATAACCACCTGCTTGCCGCTTCCGGCAACTGTTTTAGCGAGATTTATCCAGTCATCCGGTTTCATTTCCCGGCGTTTGCTGCACACGGTTTCGCCGAGATAGATAATATCCGCACTGCTTTGCATTGCCTGCTGATAAAACTGTTCCAGTGTTGCTTTCGGCCAGTAATAGAGGACTGAACCTAATGAAAATTGCATCGTTTTTCTCTCCGTTACTGCCATTTGCGGTGATAGGCACCGAGTGTGGTCTGGCGTCCTTCTGACATGCCGCCGAGGGTCTGCATCCACGCGGCATCCGGCGCATAGTTGTCCGGATCGGCTTTGCAGCGGTCGATGGCCTGACGCCATACTTTCGCCACATCAGTCACATAGGCCGGGCTGCGCTGGCGGCCTTCAATTTTCACTGAGGCGATATTCGCCGCCATCAGTTCCGGCAGCAGTTCCAGGGTATTAAGGCTGGTCGGCTCTTCCAGGGCATGGTAAGGCTTGCTGTCCACGCAGTAACGGCCTTTGCAGAGTGTCGGGTAACCGGCGTTCTCATCTGCGCCGTAGCGGTCAATCAGCACATCATTCAGGCGTGATTCCAGCCCCTGCGGGGTCTCCTGCCAGCGGACAAACCGTGCCGGAGAGCAGGCACCGACGGTATTCGGGGATTCCCCGGTCAGGTAGGAGGAGAGGTAGCAGCGGCCTTCCGCCATGATGCACAGGCTGCCGAAAGCAAAGACTTCCAGCGGCACCGGGCTGGTGCGTGCCAGCTGTTTTACCTGATGGATAGAGAGTACACGGGGCAGTACGATACGGTGCACATCAAAGTTGCGCTGATAGAAACGGATAGCTTCGGTATTGGTGGCGGATGCCTGCACAGAGACATGACGCTCAATGTGCGGATAACGCTCCGCAGCATATTCCAGCATGGCGATATCCGCGAGGATCAGGGCATCCGCCCCCAGTTGTGCGGCCATATCCACCGCCCGCTGCCAGCGGCTGAAACCATCCGGATGGGCAAAAGTGTTAATCGCAATATGCAGGTGACGCCGGTGGCTGTGAACATAATCCACCGCCTCGGCGAGTTTCTTTTCAGTAAAATTCAGACCGGCGAAGTGACGGGCATTAGTATCATCTTTCAGGCCGATATAAACCGCATCTGCGCCATTATCAATGGCGGCTTTCAGTGCGGGTAAATTACCGGCAGGACACAATAGTTCCATGGTGAGACTCTCAGACTGAATAATAAAAATGATCGGAAATTGTAAATGGCAGGCTAAAAAAGGTATTGACCTGAGGCAGGTTAGTGAACATTTACCGCAAAAAATCACCCGGTTTGCGGATATAAAAGCGGGATGTTCTCTGCGGCAGGAAGAAAATCGGGTATATAATAGAAACAATGACACGAAAAATTGACCGGAATCCTGAGTTATTTCTGCAGATTCTGGCACAATGGCGCAGTAATTCAGATTAAGGAGTCAGTACGGTGTTTGCCAAAATTCGTTCCTCGCTCGTACACAACGGGCCGGCGTTATTGCGGTTCCCGCTGAAATTAACGCCGTTTACCCTGCAAAAACAGGTTCTTCAGCAGGTTCTGGCGCGTCAGTTTGAAGAGGCGCTGACAGAAGGCGATCTCGATTTTCTGGAAAATAAATGGCTGAAGGTGGAAGTCCGTGACCTGGCGCTTCACTGGTATATCAGTAACCGTGACGGCCGTCTGGTGGTCAGTGCGGATGAACAGGAAGATGTCAGCTTCAGCGGTAATGCTAATGATCTGGTGCTGATCGCGGCCCGCAAAGAGGACCCGGATACCCTGTTTTTCCAGCGCCGTCTGCGTATTGAAGGGGACACCGAGCTGGGTCTGTATGTCAAAAACCTGATGGACTCGATTGACCTCGATGGTATGCCGCCGCTGCTGCGCAGTGCATTAATGCAGCTGGCTGAGTTTATTCAGGCCGGGCTGGCGGAAGACGGGGATAAATCGCAGGCAGTGGTGACCTCATGCTGATCCGCACAGAAATTCCGGTTGATGCCGCCGGTATCGATGCACTGCTGCGCAGCGCATTCGGGCGTGACAACGAAGCTGATCTTCTGCATGCACTGCGGGAAGACGGTCTGCTGACCCTGGGTGTGGTCGCCACCGATGATGAAGGGCAGGTGGTCGGTTACGCCGGTTTCACGCCCGTGGATGTGGAAGGCGAGGATTGTCAGTGGGTCGGACTGGCACCGCTTGCGGTGGCAGAGGCTTACCGTGGTCAGGGCATTGCGAAGCAGATGGTTTATGAGGGGCTGGACAGCCTCAATGAGTTTGGTTACGGCGCGGTTGTGGTGCTGGGGGATCCAGAAGTTTACGGTAAGTGGGGATTTAAACCGGCAGCAGAGTTTGATCTGCACTGCAAATGGCCGGATACCGCACCGTATTTCCTGATCTATCCGCTGGAAAATGATGCCGCAGACCGTTATCACGGGCTGGTTAATTTCTCACATCATTTTGACAGCTGTGAATAATCACCACCGTTAAGATATGTCGTCAAATCGGAAGGCTGGTCACTGACCAGCCTTTCTTTTTTCTGTTTTGTCAGTTGCTTGACCCGGTATTCTTCTTTTGATGCGATTGAGCGATCCGCCAGAGCGGCCTGATATACCACATGCAGCCCTGTTTTCCCCCGCAGATATTTCGCACCCTTTCCGGACTGATGTGTCGCAACGCGCAGTGCGACATCACGTGTGATCCCTGTGTAAAGATATCCGGATTCTGTCCTGATTATGTAAAGAAACCACGTATTTTTGTCTGATGCTATCGTCATTTTTGTTTAATCGTGCCTTTTTATGTTTGTATGAAAGGCGAATATTTTGTTGATTTTAGTCGGGTAATAGTCACGCAAGTAACTAATTAATCAGTAGTATTTCACATGATAGTTCTTCCCGGTGATTAATTAAAATTTTTATCATCAAAATAATTGAATAAGTATGGCAAAAATAGCTAATTTTCTTTCCGCCGGAAAGCGCATAGTATGACTCACATCACAAAGAGAGACAAAAATGTCTCATGATACTAACGATATTCTGAGGAATAAAATTATGAAAATTTCTGCAATCATCCCTGCTGTTTTAGCGTTGAGTGCTGTTTCATTTGGTTCTTTTGCTGCAACTGAAGTTCAGCACAGCACTCAGGCTCCGGTCGGTGTTGTCTCTGTCAGCGATGTTGATACCTTGGCTGATGTGACCGCTGCCTTATCCAAAAAAGCTGATGAAGCTGGTGCAACTTCTTTCCGTATCACCTCTGCCGGTGGTGAAAACCTGATGGGCGGTACAGCAGAACTCTATAAATAATCCCTGATATTTGTCATACAATACAGCCCGTCTGACGGGACTGTCTGAACCAGCACCGGATGATATACTCTGTCAGCCGGTGTGGTTTTATTGGGGGTACTGTATGGAATTACCGCACGATTCAATCCTGTCTTATCTGAAGAAAAATCATGTCTTTACGCTGTGCACTACCGCCGGTGATGATCTGTGGTGTGCTTCCTGCTTTTATGTCGCGGACACCGGCGCAATGATGCTTTATTTCCTCACTGAACCGCATACCCGGCACGGTACGCTGATGCAGCAGAATCCGCTGGTGGCGGGAACCATTTCCGCACAGACGGTGACTGTGGCAAAAATCTGCGGGATCCAGTTCAGAGGAGAGATTACGACATTGTCAGCGGAAGAGGAAAAGCAGGCGAGAGCCGTTTACTGCCGACGCTTTCCGGTAGCTATTGCTGCCAAAACCCCGTTGCGGGGGTTGCGGCTGGATGAGATAAAGATGGTGAATAATACGCTGGGGTTCGGAAAGAAACTGCACTGGTCGCGGTTCAGCGCGGGTGTCAGCGCAGATAGTGAATGACCTGGTTACTGCTGCCGCGCCAGATCAGCATCGGGTCATGCAGATCCTGTACAAATTTCCCGTCGACTAACACATTGATATGCTCAATGACTTCCCGCTGGGCATCATTCAGTTCATCCAGTTTATAACCTGTCCACATCCAGATATCTTTTTCCGGCGGGCACTCGCGGCGGATGCGCTGCACCAGTGCCAGAATCTCCGGCACATTGTGCGGATGCAGCGGATCACCACCGGACAGTGTGATCCCCTGACGTTTTACGCGGGTATCACAGAGGTCGGCGATAATCATATCTTCCAGTTCCCGGGTGTACGGCACACCGGAATCAGTGCGCCAGGTGCTCTGGTTATAGCAGCCGCGGCACTGATGCACACAACCGGAGACAAACAGGGTGCAGCGTGTACCCGGCCCGTTGACCACGTCAACGGGATAGTACTGATGATAATTCACTGCATTACCCCAGTTGGCCGTTATTCAGGTGTTTAACGCGGCGCTTCACTTCTTCCTGCTTACCGGCGTTAAACGGACGGGCATCCGGGCTGCCGAGGTAACCGCATACACGGCGGATAACAGAGACGCGGGAAGCATCGTGGTTGCCGCATTTCGGGCAGACAAAGCCTTTGCTGGTACAGTTAAATTCACCGGCAAACCCGCATTCATAACACTCATCAATCGGCGTGTTGGTTCCGTAGTACGGAACACGGTCGTAGCTGTAATCCCAGACATCTTCCAGTGCTTTCAGGTTGTGCTGGAGGTTCGGGTATTCGCCGTAGCAGATAAAACCGCCGTTCGCCAGTGGCGGATACGGTGCTTCGAAATCCAGTTTATCGTACGGATTGACCTTCTTCTCCACATCCAGGTGGAAGCTGTTGGTGTAGTAGCCTTTGTCAGTCACACCCGGGATAATGCCGAACTCGGCGGTATCCAGGCGGCAGAAACGGTCACACAGGTTTTCACTCGGGGTGCTGTAGAGGCTGAAACCGTAGCCGGTTTCGGTTTTCCATTCGTCGGTTGCACGACGCAGACGTTCCACGATGGCGACACCGAGGGCGCGGCGCTGTTCGTCGTCATACATGTGCGTTTCAGTGCCGGTCAGGGCATTGATAGTTTCATGGATGCCGATGTAACCCAGTGAAATCGAGGCGCGGCCGTTTTTAAAGATTTCGGTGACGGAGTCATCCGCTTTCAGACGCACGCCGCAGGCACCTTCCATATACAGGATCGGCGCGACACGGGCTTTGACATTTTCCAGCCGTGCGATACGGGTCATCAGGGCTTTTTTGGCAAGCACCAGACGCTCATCCAGCAGTGACCAGAAATCCGCTTCACTGCCCTGTGATTCAATGGCAATGCGTGGCAGGTTCAGACTGATAACCCCGAGGTTGTTACGCCCGTCGTGGATCATTTCACCGTTCTCTTCATAGACACCGAGGAAGCTGCGGCAGCCCATCGGGGTTTTAAAGGAGCCGGTCACTTTCACTACCTGGTCGTAGTTCAGGATATCCGGATACATCCGCTTGCTGGCGCACTCTAATGCGAGCTGTTTGATGTCATAGTTCGGATCGCCGTACTGGTGGTTCAGACCTTTTTTAATGGCGAAAACCAGTTTCGGGAATACCGCTGTTTTGTGATTTTTACCCAGACCGGCAATGCGGTTACGTAAAATTGCCTGCTGGATCATGCGGGATTCTTTTGAGGTGCCCAGCCCGAAGCCGAAGGTGACAAACGGTGTCTGCCCGTTGGCGGTGTGCAGTGTGTTGACTTCATATTCCAGTGACTGGAAGGCGTCGTAACACTCTTTTTCTGTACGGGCATTGGCGTAGCCTTCCGCATCCGGAATCTGCCATTCTTTTGCAGTTTTCAGATGTTTGTTATAGCTGGCCGTGACAAACGGGGCGAGAATTTCGTCGATACGGTTAATGGTGGTACCGCCGTAAATATGGCTGGCCACCTGGGCAATAATCTGTGCTGTTACCGCCGTCGCGGTAGAGATGGACTTAGGCTGTTCTATCTCAGCGTTACCCATTTTAAAGCCATGAGTCAGCATGCCTTTTAAATCGATCAGCATACAGTTAAACATCGGGAAGAACGGCGCGTAGTCCAGATCGTGATAGTGAATTTCGCCGCGTTCGTGCGAAATTACAACATCACGCGGTAAAATATGCTGTTTTGCGTAGTGTTTGGCAACGATACCCGCCAGCAGGTCACGCTGTGTCGGGATCACCTTGCTGTCTTTATTGGCATTCTCGTTGAGAATGGACATATCACTCTGTTCAACCAGCCCGCGGATCTCGTTATTCAGGCGGCCGCGCAGTTCACGCGCCACGTCACGATCATGACGGTATTCGATGTAGGTTCTGGCTAACTCTTTGTAATCACCGGACATTAACTGGTTTTCAACGGCGTCCTGTATCTCACCGATATCGACCTTTTTCCGGTCACCCAGCAGGGAGGCTACCCGGGAGGCAACCTGAGAGCAGTAGTCATCATCATTAACACGTGCGGCTTTGGCGGCTCTTTTAATGGCATCCCGGATGCGTGATTCATCAAAATTTACCTGACATCCATCACGCTTAATCACGATAGTGTGCACTTTGCTTCTCTCCGGCAGTTTGGTTATCCACAGGGCAAAACCTGTCATAATGCGGCTTCATGGCGTTGTGGATAACACTGTGAATAAATACTATATCTAGTGTGCTTTGTATTATATAGCACTAGATATAGATTTCCTCCGGAATAAGGCGATTGAAATTGATTTAAGTCAAAGAATTCTGGCGACATCAGGCAAACCGCACACTCCGGTTAAGTGTAAAAATGTGCGGTTTGATTGCTGAAAATTATATTAAAAGTTATTTCTGTCACTTATCAGCGCTGTTTTTATCGTCTTTGAAGACGAAAACATAACCGATGCAGGCGGTGAGCAGTACGCAGATCCCCGCAGCGATAGCCAGCAGGAACCCGGCATCGATGCCGTAAGTATCAATGATCATACCGACTCCGGCAGAGCCGAGTGCCACACCGACCGCCAGCCCGGTGATGAGCCAGGTAAAGCCTTCTGTCAGCATATTAGGTGGTGCTTCACGCTCGACAAAGCCGATAGCAAGGATCATGGTCGGCGAGAAGAAGAAACCGGCGACAAACATGGTCAGCCCCAGCCCGGTCAGGTTGGTGACCAGCAGCAGCGGCAGAGTGGTCAGCAGTGTGGCGGCGGCGGTAAAGACGAACTGTTTTGTGTAGCTGAACGGCAGCCGGATAGCACCGAAGATAAACCCGGCGATACAGGAACCGGCGGCATACACGGACAGAACGTAGCTGGCACCCTCCGGATATCCCTGTGCATTGGCGAAAGCGACAGCCAGCACATCCACTGTTCCGACAATCACCCCGAGCGCAAGCAGAACCACCATCAGCAGCTGAATCGCAGGCAGGCGCAGCACGGTGCCTTTTGCCAGCCCGTCGCGTTTATGCACCGGCGGTTCAGTCCGTTTCTGACAGACCACCAGCGCGGTACCGATTATCAGAAAAATAATTGCCGCCAGCGGACCGGCCTGCGGGAACAGGGCGATACAGAGCGTGACTGACAGCGGCGGCCCGATAATAAAGCTGATTTCATCCAGCACCGACTCAAAGGAGTAAGCGGTCTGTAAACGCGGGTCACCTTTATAGATATGTGTCCAGCGGGAGCGGATCATGGCAGGCATGCTCGGGATCGCCCCGACAAAAACAGCAGACAGCCAGATTGCCCAGTCAGGAGCATCATAAACCGTACATAACAGCAGGGCGGCAGTCGCGGGAACACTGATCACCAGCGTTTTCGGCAGGATCCGGCTCTGTCCGTAGCGATCCACCAGCCGGGCGATCAGCGGGGCGCAGAATGCCGCCGAAAAGGTATAAACAGCCGCAGTTACCCCGGCCATAAAGAAAGAATCACGCAATTGGGCAATCATAGTAATGATCCCAATCCCCATCATGGAGACGGTCATCCGCGCGATAAATCCCGCCCCTGAAAAGGCTTTGGTGCCGGGATGCTGAAAGATGACGCGATAAGAGCTGAACATAACAACCTCACAGATATCCGTTATATTACAGGCGGATATAATTTTTAACTGCCGGAGATAGCCGGCTGTAATGCAATTAACATACATTGCGTATGTGAATCTATTGACATACGCGATGTATGTCAATAAAAAAGTGCTATAATCCCCGGCTGAAAGAGCTGACCGCAGGAGTAATGAAATGAGCCACAAGCCACGTGCAGAGATGATAGAAGAAACGCGGACCAAGCTTATCCGTGCTGCACGCCAGCAGTTTGGTAAGGCCGGGTACGCCGCGACGGTGATGGATGATCTGACGGCTCAGGCGGGTCTCACCCGGGGGGCGCTGTATCATCACTTTGGTGATAAAAAAGGGCTGTTTCTGGCGGTGCTGCAGGACCTGGATCGGGAACTGGATGCGCGCCTGGATACCGCAGAAAAAGACGAAGCGGATGAGTGGTCAGCTTTCAAATCCCGTTGTCAGGGCTATCTGGCAATGAGTCTGGAGCCGGAAGTTCAGCGGATTATGTTCCGTGATGCGGCCTCGGTACTGGATTTTTCCATTCTCAAATCTCACGAACTGGCCTGTGTGCAGGGGATCACCCGGCGTCTGACACACCTGATGGAAACCGGACGGATAAAACAGGTGGCACCGGATGTGCTGGCACTGTTTATTAATGGCGGGCTGTATGAATGTGCGATGTGGATTGTGCACAGTGATGATCCGCAGGCCACTTATGAAAAGGTCAGAGTCTCTTTTGATCAGCTTCTGGAAAATTTACGGGTATAAAAAAAACCCCGCACCTTGCAGGGTTTTCATCATCGTTCTCAGAAAGCGCAGTGATTATTTACGGACTGCGATTGCTTCGATTTCTAATTTAACGTCTTTTGGCAGACGCGCAACTTCAACGCAAGAACGTGCAGGGTATACTGCTTTGTGCTCATCAAAGAAAGCAGCGTATTCTGCGTTCACAGTAGCAAAGTCGTTCAGATCTTTAACGAAAACAGTTGTTTTCACGATATCCGTAACTTTCAGACCAGCCTGTTCGATGATAGCTTTGATGTTGTTCAGTGACTGGCGTGCCTGAGCTTTAACATCGTCAGCAACTGCACCGGTTTTCGGATCAACAGGGATCTGACCTGAAGTCATTACCATGTTACCCAGGTCTACTGCCTGTACATACGGGCCGATTGCTGCTGGTGCGTTTTCTGTTGCGATTACTTTAGTCATTACGGACTCCTGTAGGATGATTATTGCTGTTAAGCTTTTAAAAACGCCATCATTATAATCGTCTGATTTTCCCTGACAACTGACCTGGATCTATCTTATTGGTTATTAATGATTGCGTGGTGATCAAATTCTTTCTCACAGTACTTACAGATTAACACAATTTCCTGTGCAATGGACTTAACAGTAAAGCTGCTTTCCACCGGCTCATTGTGACTGATGCAGTTGCCGTTCGGGCAGACAATCACCCCTTCAATGCGTTCCGGCAGGTTAATCGGCAGTTTTTTAACCACCTGATAATCTTCGATAATATTAATTGTGGCTTTAGGGGCATAAAAACCGAGCTGGTTGGCCTGCTCCGGTGTCAGGAAGGTATCTTCCAGTTTAATCAAATCCTTACGACCCATATTGTTGGACGGCAGATTCAGCCCGATAGTGATACGGCTGTCCGTCTCGGTCAGGCGGAAAAAGGAGAGCAGTTTAAATCCCACATTTGCCGGGATATGGTCGATAACGGTGCCGCATTTGATGGCTTCAACCAGTAATTTATGATCCTGAGTCATGATGTGCTCCTTAGGCCGGGAAAGTTTCGTTTAACACCAGAGATAACAGTGCCTGACGGGCAAAGATCCCGTTACCGGCCTGCTGGAAGTAGTACGCGTAAGGCGTTTTATCCACATCCGGGGTTATCTCATCGATGCGCGGCAGCGGGTGCAGCACTTTCAGGTTCGTCTTCACATTGGCCAGATCAGCCGCACGCAGCACAAACTGGGCTTTGACATTGGCGTATTCCGACGGGTCAAGGCGCTCTTTCTGCACGCGGGTCATATACAGCACATCCAACTGCGGAAGTACCTCATCAATAGAATGATGTTCGCTGTACGCCACGCCGTTTTCATCCAGCATATGCAGGATGTGATTCGGCATTGCCAGTGCCTGCGGGGCAATAAAATGCAGGTGGTTGCCGCTGAATTTTGACAGTGCCTGTGACAGCGAATGTACAGTGCGGCCGTATTTCAGGTCACCGACCATGGCGATATGCAGGTTCTCCAGGCGGCCCTGGGTTTCCTGAATGGTAAACAGGTCAAGCAGGGTCTGTGTCGGATGCTGGTTCGCACCGTCACCGGCGTTGATCACCGGTACCTTACCGGAAAACTCAGACACCAGCCGCGCGGCCCCTTCCTGCGGGTGGCGCATCACGATGGCATCCGCGTACTGACTGATTACGCTCATAGTGTCCGCCAGGGTTTCGCCTTTTTTGCCCAGCGAGGTGTTACTGCTGTCTGAAAAGCCGACAACAGACGCGCCCAGGCGCTGAATGGCGGTTTCAAAAGAGAGCCGCGTGCGGGTTGAGGCCTCGAAGAAGCAACTGGCGATCACCTTTTGCTTCAGTAATTCAGGCTGAGGGCGTTGTTTCAGCGCCGCGGCAGTGTTTAATACCAGTTCCAGCTCATCACGACTGAGATCGTTAATCGAGATGATATCGCGCAGGTATAACGGATTTGCCATTGGGGTCTCCTCATGTTTCGGCCAGGCAAAAAAAAACCCCTCAAATGAGGGGTTCTGAAATAAATACGGGGGTATGGCAGACATTGCCGCGCTGCGGCTGTCCGTGATATGTCACATTGTCCGGCACCGGCTTTACGGTGCTGATAATCACAATGACCATTGTTTCCTCCCGACAAAATTGCGGAGCATTATACGCAACCTGCAACCGGGCGCAAGCGTTTGGCATCACTTTTTTGAGTGAAATTTATGCAACGCTGCGGGCAGATTCAAAATTGTATGTTTTTTGAAAGAGATGCAACCATCACCGCTTTGATGGAATGCAGCCGGTTTTCTGCCTGATCAAACACCACACTGTGTTTTGATTCAAACACATCATTGGTGACCTCAATACCACTGGTAAAACCGTACTCTTCCGCGAGGGATTGCCCCATGGTGGTTTCCGTATCGTGGAACGCCGGCAGGCAGTGCATAAAGATCACATCCGGATTGCCCGTTTTATCCACCACATCCTGATTTACCTGATACGGCGTCAGCAGTTTGATCCGCTCAGCCCAGACTTCTTTCGCCTCGCCCATGGAAACCCACACATCGGTGTACAGCACATCCGCATCTTTCACGCCCTCTGCCACATCGGCGGTCAGGGTGATTTTACCGCCGGTAAGTTCAGCGGCTTTACGGCACTGCGCGATAAGGGTTTCTGACGGCTGACACCCGGCCGGCGCCACCAGGCGGACATCCATCCCGGTTACGGCAGCCATTTCAGCAATGGTATTGCCCATGTTATTACGGGCATCGCCTAAATATGCAAATTTCACTTCGGACAGCGGTTTTTTCACATGTTCCCGAATGGTCAGTAAATCCGCAATCAGCTGTGTCGGATGAAACTCATCAGTCAGCCCGTTCCAGACCGGAACACCGGAATATTGCGCCAGCGCTTCGGCGGATTTCTGGGAATAGCCGCGAAACTGTATGCCGTCATACATCCGGCCCAGTACCCTGGCGGTATCTTTGATCGACTCTTTATGGCCTATCTGGCTGCCGGATGAGCCCAGGTATGTCACCTGTGCGCCCTGATCGTAAGCACCCACTTCAAAGGCACAGCGGGTCCGGGTGGAGTCTTTTTCAAAAATCAGCGCAATATTTTTGCCTTTTATCAGCGGCTTTTCCGAGCCGGTTTTTTTGGCATGTTTCAGATAAGCAGAAAGATTGAGCAGTTCTTCGATGTCGGCAGGTTTATAGTCAAGCAACCGCAAAAATGACTGTTGATAAAATGGGTTCATATCCGTATCTCCGATGAATTTATATTCAACATAAATCAATAAAAATTCAATTGCAACACCGGCGGGAAATTCTTTTTTATTATGGGTGGCTCAATTGGCGCGGCTGTGGGAGAATGCGCGGGTATCACTTATCAGAGGACATGGCCATGTCAGAATTAGATGCGTTTTTAGAAGAACAGCGCGAAGAAACCCGTGCGATTATTGCAGAACTGCTGGAAGACGGCAGCGATCCTGATGCGCAATACACCATTGAACACCATTTTTCGAGTGAGAATTACGACAAGCTGGAAAAAGCGGCAGTTGAAGCTTTCAAACTGGGTTATGAAGTGACAGATGCCGAGGAGCTGGAAGTGGAAGGCGGCCAGGTGGTGTTATGTTGCGATATCATCAGTGAATGCGGGCTGACGGCGGAACATATCGATGCTCAGGTAGAGCAGCTGGCGCGTCTGGCAGAAAAAATGGATGTGGATTACGACGGCTGGGGCACCTATTTCGAAGACCCGGATGCCGAAGATGAAGATGATGACGATGCTGATGAGGCGCCGTTACACTAATCATCTGCCATGACTGAAAAACCTGCCGCGGCAGGTTTTTTTGTGTCTGTATGTCAGGGGATCAGGCAGTAAAGACTTTCAGCATCCGGACTTCACAGTCGCTGTGGCCGGTGTCACCCATCGGGGCATCAAGGAAGATAAACCCGAGTTTTTCATACAGCTTAATGGCGGCCTGCAGGTCAGCGGTGGTTTCCAGGTAGCACTGGCTGTAACCTTCCGCTTCGGCAAATTCCAATGCCTGGAGGGCGATTTTTTTCGCCAGACCTTTGCCGCGCAGGCGGGAGGAGATATACATTTTCTGTAATTCAGCGGTTTTCCCGTCACCACCGGCAAGGCCGGAAACGCCGCCACCGCCGAGGATTTCCCCATCCATCTCAATGACCCAGTATGCGGCACGCGGCTGGCTGTAAACCTCATATAATGAATCAAGAATCGGGTCAGCGACCGCAAAGCCTTTGTCTGCGGTCAGGCCGTGTTCGGCAGAGACCTCACGGATAACCTGTGCGATGCCGGGGTTATCTTCCGGACGGATCAGACGGAGGGTGTGGTTTTCTGTTGTGCTGCTTGTCATGGATATCATTATCTCATTATTTTTATTGTGAAAAGTAAAGCCGGGGGAATAAACCTGAGGGGCGATTACTGTGGATATCGTATGAAACGATAAATAAGATAATAAATAATTATCACGCAAAGTAAATACGCAGAATGGGGGATAAAAAAAACCAGCCCGGAGGCTGGTTTTACTACTCATTCCGTCAGGATCACAGTGCTGCGATCGTGGCTTTCTGAGCAATCAGTTTTTCTTTCGCTTCACGGTTTGCCGCAAGACGCTCGCGCTCTTTGGCTACAACAGCTTCCGGCGCACGGCTGACAAAGCCGTCATTCGCCAGTTTGCCTTCGATAGCCGCGATCTCTTTCTCCGTTTTTTCCAGCTCTTTATCCAGACGCGCCAGTTCGTCGTCTTTATTGATAAGATCAGCCATCGGGATCAGGATTTCTGCGCCTTCCACCAGCTTGGTCACGCAAACCGGTGCAGTTTCGCCTTCAGCCATCACACGGACGGATTCCAGACGCGCCATCGCTTTCAGGAAGTTGCTGTTTTCCGCAACACGGCGCTGTGCATCAGCACTTGCCCCGCGCAGCATCACTTCCAGCGGCTTGCTTGGTGCGATATTCATTTCAGCACGAATATTACGTACCGCAACGATTGTCTCTTTGATCCACTCCAGGTCACGCAGTGCCTGCTCGTCGTTCAGAGAGGCATCATATTCCGGGAACGGCTGCAGCATGATGGTATCGCCTTCCGCGCCGGTGACGACTTTCACGCGCTGCCAGATAGTTTCCGTGATAAACGGAATAATCGGGTGTGCGAGACGCAGCAGGGATTCCAGTACGGTGATCAGGGTATGACGCGCTGCACGTTTCTGTGCATCGGTACCTTTATGAACGGCCGGTTTGGACAGCTCAAGATACCAGTCACAGAACTGGTTCCAGGTGAATTCATACAGAATATTAGACGCAATATCAAAGCGGTAGGTATCCAGCGCTTCGCGGTATGCTTTCACGGTATTGTTGTATTCCGCGAGTATCCAGCGGTCGGCCAGAGAGAATTCCATCTCACCGCCGTTCTGACCGCAGTCTTTCTCTTCGGTATTCATCAGCACGAAACGGCTGGCGTTCCACAGCTTGTTACAGAAGTTGCGGTAACCGGACAGACGTTTCATATCCCAGTTGATGTCACGGCCGGTAGAGGCCAGCGCCGCCAGGGTAAAGCGCAGGGCATCGGTACCGTGGGCTTCAATCCCTTCCGGGAACTGTTTTTCAGTCCGTTTGGCGATTTTTTCCGCCATCTGCGGCTGCATCATGTTACCGGTGCGTTTTTCCAGCAGTTCAGGCAGAGAGATACCGTCGATCATATCCAGCGGGTCAATGACGTTCCCTTTGGATTTCGACATCTTCTGACCTTCCTCATCACGGATCAGACCCGTCATGTAGATGGTTTTGAACGGGATCTGCGATTTACCGTTTTCATCTTTGATGAAATGCATGGTCATCATGATCATGCGGGCGATCCAGAAGAAAATGATGTCGAAGCCGCTGACCAGCACGCTGGTCGGGTGGAATGTTTTCAGTTCCGGGGTGTTTTCCGGCCAGCCCAGGGTGGAGAATGTCCACAGACCGGAGGAGAACCAGGTATCCAGCACGTCTTCGTCCTGGCGCAGTTCAACCATCGCCGGGATATTGTTTTCACGGCGGACTTCGTCTTCGTCGCGGCCGACATACACGTTGCCCTGATTGTCATACCAGGCCGGGATACGGTGACCCCACCACAGCTGACGGGAGATACACCAGTCCTGAATATCACGCATCCAGGAGAAGTACATGTTTTCGTACTGCTTCGGTACGAACTGAATATCGCCGTCTTCCACCGCTTTGATGGCTTCTTTTGCCAGCGGGGCAGTGCGCACATACCACTGGTCGGTCAGCATCGGTTCGATAACCACGCCGCCGCGATCGCCGTAAGGTACGGTCAGGTCGTGCGGTTTGATCTCTTCCAGCAGGCCGAGCTCTTCGAACTCTTTGACGATCGCTTTACGGGCAGCGAAACGCTCCATGCCACGGTATGCGGCCGGGATTTCACTGCTGCAGGCGTCAGTCACTTCGCCGTTGGTATCAAACACTTCGGCTTCGGTACGGATGTTGCCGTCGAAGTCCATGATGTTAATCATGGTCAGCTGGTGGCGTTTACCGACTTCATAGTCATTGAAGTCATGTGCCGGGGTGATTTTCACACAACCGGTGCCTTTTTCCATATCAGCGTGTTCATCACCGAGGATCGGAATGCGGCGGTTGACGATCGGCAGAATGATTTCTTTGCCGATCAGATCTTTGTAACGCGGATCTTCCGGGTTAACGGCCACGCCGGTATCACCGAGCATGGTTTCCGGACGCGTGGTGGCGACCACCAGGTAATCTTTACCGTCTGCGGTTTTCGCGCCGTCCGCCAGCGGATAACGGATATGCCACATGAAACCTTTGACATCACGGTTTTCCACTTCCAGGTCAGAAATTGCGGTGTGCAGTTTCGGATCCCAGTTCACCAGACGTTTACCACGGTAAATCAGGTTATCTTTATACAGGCGGACAAACGCCTCTTTTACCGCAGCTGACAGGCCGTCGTCCATGGTGAAGCGCTCGCGCTCCCAGTCCACGGAGTTACCCAGACGGCGCATCTGGTTGGAGATATTACCGCCGGATTCCGCTTTCCATTCCCAGATTTTATCGATAAAGCCTTCGCGGCCGTAATCGTGGCGGGTTTTGCCTTCTTCTGCGGCGATTTTGCGCTCAACAACCATCTGTGTCGCGATACCGGCGTGGTCAGTCCCTGACTGCCACAGGGTGTTTTTGCCCTGCATGCGCTGGTAGCGGATCATGGTATCCATAATGGTCTGCTGGAAAGCATGGCCCATATGCAGGTTACCGGTGACGTTCGGCGGCGGGATCACGATACAGAAGCTTTCTTTGTCTGTTCTGCCGTTCGGTTTGAAATAGCCGCTTTTTTCCCAGTGGGTATAAAGAGGACCTTCGATTTCCGTTGGATTATAGGTTTTATCCAGGGACGGCTCGCAGGCCTGTTGGTTGTCGGTTGTCTTTTCCATTTTTAATCTTTGTTTATCAGTAAGCTGGCGGCGTGGCCATGGTCATCGTAAAGCCGACGCTGCGATAGATTTTATATCGCTCGCGCGCCAACTGTTTTAAGTGTTCATCGATAGGCACAAAGTCTATCACTTCACGGAAGGTTGTCGCAAAATCTGTGAACTGCGGCAGCAGGGCTATCAGCAAATCACGCGGGGAATTTCCGCGTTTCTGCGGCCAGCACAGTTCAACCGGTGCGCCGTAACGCGGGCCTTCTCCGGCCAGATTATGCGGAACAAAGGCATCGGGCTCCCGCGCCCAGAGGGCTTCGTCCAGTTTCTCCGCCTGCTGTTGTGACTCACAGGCGATAAGCACCCGTTTCCCGCTGCGCCAGGCTTCACCCGCCAGATGACAGGTCAGCCACTCGTGGGCCTCAAGGTCATCAAAAGGGGATGGCTGTTCCATCAGGTAGAAGGTGGCGTTTTTCATAATATCTCTGATAGCAGAAAAGGGGATTGCTCAGGATAGCACAATCCCCCGTTACCTTTATGCTTTTTCCGGGCCGCAAAGGCCCGGCAATTCCGGTCAGTCGTCGGTGCTGATACCCGCACGATTTAACAGGAATTGTGACAGCAGTGCAACCGGACGACCTGTCGCACCTTTGTTTTTTCCGGAGCGCCATGCGGTTCCGGCGATATCCAGATGCGCCCAGTTATAGCGGGTGGCAAAACGGGACAGGAAGCAGCCCGCTGTGATAGCGCCGCCGAGACGGCCGCCGGTGTTTGCCAGATCCGCAAAATTGGACTCGATCTGCTCGTAGAACTCTTCTGCCAGCGGCAGACGCCATGCACGGTCACCCGCCTGTTCAGAGGCATTCAGTAACTCGTGCGCCAGCGGATTGTGGTTTGCCATCAGGCCGCTGAAGTGGTTACCGAGTGCGACCATGCAGGCACCGGTCAGTGTGGCGATATCAATCACCGTTTCCGGATCAAAACGCTCGGCGTAGGTCAGTGTGTCACACAGTACCAGGCGGCCTTCCGCATCGGTATTGAGCACCTCAACTGTCTGGCCGGACATGGTGGTGAGGATATCCCCCGGACGATAGGCATTGCCGCCCGGCATGTTTTCACAGCCTGCGAGAATCCCGATCACATTGAGCGGTAAACCCAGCTCCGCCACCACGCGCATCACGCCGTAGACGGTTGCCGCGCCGCACATGTCGTATTTCATCTCATCCATGCTGTCAGCCGGTTTGATGGAAATACCGCCGGAGTCAAAGGTCAGGCCTTTGCCGACTAACACGATCGGACGTGCTTCCGGATCCGGATTACCTTTATATTCAATCACCGACATCAGGGATTCATTACGTGATCCCTGGCCGACGGCCAGATACGCCAGCATGCCCAGCTCTTTCATCTGCTCTTCGCCGATGACACGGGTACTGAGCACCGGAGAGTTGCTGTCTGCCAGCTGACGCGCCTGAGATGCCAGATAAGCGGCATTACAGATATTCGGCGGCATATTGGCCAGATCTTTCGCGGCTTTGATACCGGCGGCAATCGCCAGACCGTGGCTGATCGCTTTTTCGCCGGTCGGCAGTTCGCGGCGGGTCGGTACATTGAAGACCAGCTTGCGCAGCGGACGGCGTAATTCGGTTTTGTTACTCTTCAGCTGATCAAAGACATAGAGAGATTCTTTGGCTGTTTCAACCGCCTGCCGGACTTTCCAGTAGTTATTGCGGCCTTTGACATGTAACTCGGTCAGAAAACAGACGGCTTCCATTGACCCGGTTTCATTCAGGGTATTGATGGTCGTCCGGATAATCTGTTTGTACTGGCGTTCATCCAGTTCACGTTCTTTCCCGCAGCCGATTAACAGGATACGCTCGGACAGGACATTCGGGACATGGTGCAGAAGCAGAGACTGCCCGACCTTGCCCTCCAGCTCGCCGCGGCGCAGCAGAGCACTGATGTAGCCGTCGCTGATTTTATCGAGCTGCTCCACCACAGGAGACAGACGACGCGGTTCGAAAACCCCGACCACAATACAAGCACTGCGCTGCTTTTCCGGGCTGCCGCTTTTTACACTAAACTCCATGCGCTCTCCTGAATCTTAAAGACAAAGACAACTGCTGCCGCTAAAATGTAGCGTTCGCACTAATCTGCACCATCGATTATAAACAGTTTATGATAAGCTGTGTGCGCACTTTATGAGTCCTGAATCTCATGAAAATTCCGTTTCTTTCCTGACAGGAAGGAAAAAGCGTAGTCTGATACCGGAATCATCCTCAGGCCGGCAAAATAATGCACACAAATAGTCAACACAGAACGAAGTTAGCTATTTTCATGCAAAAACACAAGTTTTCACAGGCGTATTAAGCGTGATCATTATTAGATATCTGGTAAGAGAAACATTAAAAGCACAGATTGCGATTCTGTTTATCCTGTTGCTTATCTTCTTTTGTCAAAAACTGGTTGAAGTCCTGGGTGCCGCCGTTGAAGGCAGCATCCCGGCCGGACTCGTCGTGTCACTGCTGGGGCTGGGTATCCCGGAGATGGCGCAGCTCATTCTGCCGCTGAGTCTCTTCCTCGGGTTGCTGATGACCTACAGCAAACTCTATACCGAAAGCGAAATCACCGTGATGCATGCCTGTGGTCTGGGTAATAATGTGCTGGTGAAAGCCGCTATGATCCTGGCGTTCTTTACCGCCATCGTGGCGGCTGTCAATGTAGTCTGGCTGATGCCGTGGTCATCCCAGTATCAGGAAAAGGTTCTGGAGGAAGTCAGAGCCAACCCGGGCGTGACCGCGATGGTCGGCGGGCAGTTTAAAGTCTCTGATGACGGCAGTATGGTGCTCTATCTCGGGGATGTTGACGGTAATAAGTTCACTAATGTCTTTATTGCCCAGCTCTGGGCGAGAAACGAACAGCGTCCGTCCATTGTGGTGGCGGACGGCGGCCATATGACCGAAAAAGAGAACGGTAATCAGGTGGTGGTGCTGGATAAAGGCACCCGTTATGAGGGAACCGCGTATCTGCGTGATTTCCGGATCACGGATTTTACCGATTATCAGGCAATTGTTGATCACCGTGATGCAAAAACCGGTGACAGTAACTACCAGCAGATGACCTTGTCTGAACTATGGAAAGAGACAGACAAAGCAGCCCGCGCGGAATTCCACTGGCGTCTGACTCTGATTTTCTCCGTGGTGGTGATGGCGCTGATGGTAGTACCGCTCTCCGAGGTAAACCCGCGTCAGGGGCGCGTACTGAGTATGCTGCCGGCGATGCTGCTGTATCTGATTTTCTTCCTGCTGCAAAGCTCGCTGCGTTCAAGCGGCGAGAAGGGCAAGCTGGATCCGATGGTCTGGCCGTGGGTGGTTAATCTCAGTTATCTGGCTCTCGCGGTGGTACTGAATCTGTGGAATACCACAGCTGTCCGCCGTCTGCGCTTTGGCTCTGCCCGTGTTCAGGGGGTTGCCTGATGTTTAAAGTACTTGTTCTTGACCGCTACATCGGGCGGACGATTCTGCAATCCATCATGATGACCCTGTTTATGCTGGTGTCATTATCCGGGATTATCAAATTTGTCGATCAACTGCGCAGAGTCGGCCAGGGGGAATACTCCACCTGGGATGCCGGGCTGTATACCATCATGAGTATCCCGAAGGATATTCAGATTTTCTTCCCGATGGCAGCACTGCTCGGGGCTCTGATGGGGCTGGGTGCACTGGCGACCCGCAGTGAGCTGGTGGTGATGCAGGCTTCCGGTTACAGCCGCCTCCAGGTGGCGGGTTCGGTGATGAAAACCGCTATCCCGCTGGTGATCCTGACCATGATTGTCGGTGAATGGCTCGCGCCGTCCGGTGAGCAGTGGGCACGTAACTACCGTGCACAGAAAACAAGCGGCGCGTCTCTGCTGGCAACCAACCGCGGGATGTGGGCCAAAGACGGCAGTGACTTTATCTATATCCAGCGCGTTGACAGCGAAACCCAGCTCAAGGGCATCACACTGTACCGGATGAACGACGACCACAAACTGAAATCTATCCTCAGTGCGGCGGCGGCGGACTACAATTCGGATTCCGATACCTGGACACTGAGTCAGGTACAGGAATCCATTCTGCAGGATACTTATGTGATTGCCGGTGAGCAGAAACTGTCCATGACCTGGCAGACGCAGATGACTCCGGAAAAACTGAGTGTGGCCGCACTGGACCCGGAAGCATTGTCGATAAGCGGCCTGTATCAGTATGTTGATTATTTACAGCAGAGCGGACAGGACGCGGGACGTTATCAGCTGAACCTGTGGAAAAAGGTGTTCGCACCGCTTTCTGTGGCGGTCATGATGCTGATGGCGCTGTCGTTTATCTTCGGGCCGCTGCGTTCGGTAGCGATGGGCGTGCGGGTTGTGACGGGGATTGCCTGCGGATTCGTGTTCTACGTTTCCAATGAGATTTTCGGCTCTCTCAGCCTGACCTATAAGTTCCCGCCGCTACTGGGTGCACTGCTGCCGAGCCTGCTGTTCCTGGCGATCAGTTTATATATGCTGATCAAACGTAAGTAAGCAGTTACGGACATCCGAATCCGGAGCCGGTCAGTGCATACTGACCGGCTCTGTCATTTCAGCGGCCGGTAATCTGTTCCCAGCTGAGATTAAAACGGGCCAGATACTTCCGCAGCCGGTCAGCATCATTGGGTTGTTTCTTCTGCTGACGGGAAACGGCAAACAGTGTGCGACCGGCATCAGAAAGTGTCTGTGAACGGCGGCAGACGGCAATTACAGTTTCCAGCTGCTGACGATCAAATAAATCAATTTCACCCACCCCGGCAGGCAACGTCACCGCTGTTTCCGTGCTGTGCCACTGATTTTTCAGCCGTTCGGTTTCTTCCTCCACCAGTGCGGTGGTGATCCGCCCGTTCTCTGCAAAGGTTGCCATCCGCGTGACAGAGGCACTCAGTTCACGGAAGTTACCGCGCCACAAAGCCGGTGGTGAGCAGGCAAAGGCGAGGTAGTGCTGCCTGGCGTCGGTATCAAACCGGACACGGGTCTGCTGATCGCGGCTGTATTTCGCCAGCTCATAATCCACGTTCGGCTCAATATCCTCGCGCCGCTGTGCCAGTCCCGGCAGTGCAAAGGTCCACATATTGATGCGGGCGTATAAATCCTCACGGAACAGCCCTTCGCTGACCCGCTGTGCCAGATTGCGGTGTGTGCCGGCGATCAGGGAAAAATCACTCTCTGTTTCATGATCCGAGCCGTAAGGGAAAAATCGTTTTTCCTCAATGGCTTTCAGCAGCATTGCCTGTTCGTCGGCGCCCAGCTCGGCAATCTCATCCAGAAACAGGATCCCGCCGTCCGCCTCTTTCAGCAGTCCGCCGCGCGCCTGAACCGCCCCGGTGAATGCCCCTTTCTCATGGCCGAACAGGGCGGACATGGCATTATCGCCGCGCAGTGTGGCGCAGTTCACCTCCACAAAACGCCCTTTTACCTGATGGCGGCTGCGGCGCAGTTCATAAATCCGCCGTGCCAGGAATGATTTTCCGGCACCTGTCGGCCCGGTCAGCAGAACAGGGGCGGCGGAGCGCAGAGCAACACGCTCGATTTTATCGATCATGGTATTAAATCCGGCATTGCGCGTGGCGATGCCGGACTTCAGAAACGCGACCTGTGCCTGCTGCTCTTTCTGAAAGCGTCCGGTGATCTGTGTATAGCGGCTGAGATCGAGGTCAATAATGGTATACACCCCGGCAGGATCTTTATCCCGCGCATCATGGCGCGGGGCAGTCTGGATAAGACGCGCGGGCAGATAGCTGGCTTCGGTCAGCAGGAACCAGCAAATCTGCACCACATGGGTGCCGGTGGTGATATGCACCAGATACTCTTCATTTTCAGTATCAAACGGGTAGTGAGTGGCAAAGTCCAGCAATGCGGTATATACCTGCTCAAAATCCCACGGGTCGGCAATATCCACCTCGCGCAGCATCACTTCAGTCTGCGGGGAGGCCTGCTCTATATCCTCTTTTACCCGGCCTGCGGTCTGCATATCACCCGGCTGATAAACCAGCTCAAAGCGGTCAATATGCAGATCCGGCTGCTGACACAGCCCGATACTCGGCCGCCATTTATGCCAGCGGTTGGCTTTCTTGCCGCGCCGGTCAAGTACCGTGCCGAGAACACCAATCACAACGTTTTTCTTTGCGGATGACATGATTTATCTTTCCGGATAAAAGACGATATTAAAAGATAAAAACAGCATACGGGATTTCAGAGCAGGATGTTATCTTAAAAATCGATGTAATTAATTATTCTTTAAATATCATAAAGATAAATAAATTTTTCCGATTAAACAAAACTGGCACACTTATCGCAATACTACCGGTACCAAACGAAAGGAATGTAAAAATGATAAGTCGTGATTTTAATGAACTGATTCAGGAAAACAGTGCGCCGGTAAAATTGTGGACAAACGGTGTACCGGTGGATCCGAAAGCGGTACTGCAATTGCAGAATACGGCAAAAATGCCCTTTATTTTTAAACACCTGGCGGTAATGCCGGATGTGCATGTCGGTAAGGGATCGACTATCGGCAGTGTTATCCCGACCAAAGGCGCGATTATCCCGGCCGCTGTCGGCGTGGATATCGGCTGCGGAATGATTGCGGTGAAAACCTCACTGACCGCGTCCGACCTGCCGGATAGCCTGCAAAATATCCGCTTTGCCATTGAGGCCGCGGTACCGCACGGACGAACTACTGAACGTCACGGACGGGATAAGGGAACCTGGAAAAATGTCCCGGATATTGTTGATAACCACTGGATGCAGCTGGATGAGCAGTTCCGCCGTATCTGCGATAAATACCCGAAACTGCGTAATACCAACAACTACAAACATCTGGGAACGCTGGGAACCGGGAACCACTTTATCGAACTGTGCCTGGATGAGACAGATTTTGTCTGGGTGATGCTGCACAGCGGGTCACGCGGTGTCGGTAATGCCATCGGCAACCTGTTTATCTCGCTGGCACAAAAAGATATGCAGACGCACATTGCCAATCTGCCGGATCGCGATCTGGCGTATTTCGAAGAGGGAAGCGTGCATTTTAACGATTATATGGAAGCGGTCGGCTGGGCGCAGGATTTTGCCCGTCATAACCGTGAAGTGATGATGCACCGCGTGCTGGAAGCACTGTCCCGCGAAATCACCAAACCGTTCACCACACAGCAGGAAGCCGTAAACTGCCACCATAACTATGTGCAGAAAGAACAGCATTTTGGTGAGGAAGTTCTGGTAACACGAAAAGGGGCGGTATCGGCACAAAAAGGGCAGATGGGGATCATCCCGGGCTCTATGGGCGCGAAAAGCTACATTGTGCGCGGACGCGGAAACGAAGAAAGCTTCTGCTCATGCAGCCATGGTGCAGGTCGTGTGATGAGCCGTACCGAAGCGAAAAAACGCTTCTCAGTGGCAGACCAGCAGCGCGCTACTGCTCATGTGGAGTGCCGTAAAGACAGCGATGTGATCGACGAGATCCCGATGGCGTACAAAGATATCGATGCGGTGATGACCGCACAGTCATCACTGGTGGAAATTGTGCATACACTGCGTCAGGTGGTGTGTGTGAAGGGGTAAGGAAACAGTCACTGCATATACAGAACATGCCCGCGCCTGATGCGGGCATGCTCTTTTGTATCACAGGTAATTACGGGTATGCAGATCTGCCAGGGAGCGGACCAGGTCATTGACACCATTTGGTAACGGACTGAATTTACTACCGTCTTTGCGGGTCATCACCACGAATACACCGATATTTTTCTCCGGTATCATCGCCATATAGGTATTAAATCCGCCGCCGCCGCCGGTTTTCTGATAAATCGCCGGAATATCCCCGACCGGCGCCAGATACACCCAGCCGAGACCCAGACCGTCAGCCTCACCGGCAACGTCCATCCCTTTAATTTCATTCAGATGACCACGTTTAAAATAGATGGTCTGCTCTTTGGTGGCCGTCGCTTTGCGCTGCGTGTTACCGGAAGAGAGGAAACGCTGCATCCACTTCTGCATATCCGCCGGGGTGGAATACACACCGCCGCTGCCGATAGCGGCCAGCGTGCTGTAACAATCACTCGGTTTAAACCCGACCATCAGCCGCTTACACTGCGCGGCAGACGGATTATAGGTCGTATCTTTCATACCCGCCGGTTGTGTCACATAGTGGCGGAACAGCTCGCTGTACGGACGATTTCCGGCTTTTTCCAGGGCATCTGCCAGTAAATCATAGGCCAGATTGGAATACGCGGCTTCCGTTCCCGGCTGAGCCGTCAGTTTGGCGGTTTTCAGCCAGGTCCAGCGCTGATCACGGCTCGGCCAGGTAAATACCGGACGACCCCATTTCCCGCCGGGCTGCTCACGCGGCAGGATACTGGTATGACTTGCCAGGTGGAACAGGCGGATCGGCTTGCCGTTATAGGACGGCACGGAGGACTGTTTATAACTGTATTTCTGCAGCGGATCATTGAGATTCACCAGGCCGTCATCCGCCATCTTCACCATCACTTCGCTGGTCATCAGCTTACTGACGGACGCAATGCGGATCAGCGAATCCGTCCGTGGCTTAATACCATTTCCGGGACGGGTCTCGCCGTAGCTGCGGTGAAACACTTCGTTATTATCAATCACCACCATAAACATACCGCGGGCATCGGTTTCGGAGAAAATCTTCTCACCGATCTCATCGACCAGCTGTGGTGCCAGCTTCAGTGCTTCCGGATTGCTTTCAACGATAGACCAGTCAAGCGGCGGACGTTCGGCAGACGCTTGACTGTGTTTCTCCGGCTGCGAAGAACAGGCGGACAGCGCGATAGCCAGCAGCGATAACGGCATCAGGCGTACAATATGACGGTGTAATTTACTCATGATAATTCAACAGCCTTCCATGCAGACACAGGGATATGACACTGTAAGTCAGTTATTTTTTGAAGATACGTAACAGGATACCAATGACGATACCAATAAAAATACCTGTCGCAACCCATCCGGCAAAGCCCATACCCACCTCACATTTATCGGGAACCGGAGAGGATTATATAAGCAATTGTATTGATGTCTATTCATCCGGGGCACAATCGCGGCAAATAAAAAAATATTATTATTCAGTGCGGAAATAAAGCGGGATTCTCCCGCCACCGCACAAATCCCGTATCCTGCTGAAACGCCGTCTTTTTAACCACTCAGCAAACCGCCTCAGTGATAGTTGTTGCACCACAGAGTGCCGCAAGTATAATAACGACGTTTTCCAGAACACACTTCTGTGCCGGAGTGGCGGAATTGGTAGACGCAGTTGATTCAAAATCAACCGCCCACGGGCGTGCCGGTTCGATTCCGGCCTTCGGCACCATCGGAACATCAATAGACGTCAACGGACGTCTTTTTTTGTGCCTGAAATCCGCGCCACACAAGGCTTTCCGCGATTATCCTTTCAACAGCAGTCAATCTAAGTCAACCCACATCAAGTCGCTTGTGAGTATAGAACCGAGTATATATGCTGGTTCGATAATGGTTGTATACTCACAGCGGCACATGGAAGGAGAACTTTTATGGCTCTGACAGATACTAAAGTACGTTCTGCGAAACCGCAGGAAAAGGAGTACACCCTTGTCGATGGGGATGGCATGTTTTTGCTTATTCACCCTAACGGCTCAAAATACTGGCGCTTCCGCTTTCGTTTTGGTGGTAAGCAGCACCTGATGGCTTTTGGGGTTTACCCTGAAACTTCACTGGCTGGTGCTCGTCAAAAGAGAGAAGAGGCCAGAAAGCTTGTTGCTGCAGGTATCGATCCTCGCGAGCATAAGCGTGCTGTAAAAGAGGTGCAGGCAATTACCTTTGAATCTGTTGCCAGAGATTGGCACGCTAGCAATCAAAAGTGGTCTGAGTCGCATAGTGGCCGTGTTCTTAAAAGTCTGGAAGATAATCTGTTCGATACGATTGGTAAGCGGAATATCGCTGAGTTAAAAACCAGAGATTTACTTATTCCCATTAAAGCCGTAGAGATGTCTGGACGTCTTGAGGTGGCGGCACGTCTACAACAACGAACTACAGCAATTATGCGGTTTGCCGTGCAGAGCGGTTTAATCGATTATAACCCTGCCCAAGAGATCGCTGGAGCAGTTGCCACAGCTAAACGACAGCATCGTGCTGCGCTAGAACTTAATCGTATTCCTGAACTACTTCATCGTATCGATACATATACCGGCAGACCGCTAACACGCTTAGCTGTGGAGCTGACGTTGTTAGTCTTCATCCGCTCTAGTGAACTACGTTTTGCTCGCTGGTCAGAAGTCGATTTTGAATCGGCAATGTGGACGATTCCGGGAGAGCGTGAACATTTGGAAGGTGTGAAGCATTCACATCGAGGTTCGAAAATGCGGACTCCACATCTTGTACCCTTATCACGGCAAGCTCTCGCCATTCTGGAAAAGATCAAATGCATGAACGGGAACCGAGAGCTGATTTTCGTGGGCGATCACGATCCGCGTAAGCCGATGAGTGAGAACACGGTGAACAAGGCGCTGAGGGTGATGGGCTATGATACGAAGGTTGAGGTTTGTGGGCATGGTTTCAGGACTATGGCATGTAGTTCATTAATTGAGTCGGGATTGTGGTCGAAGGATGCGGTAGAGCGGCAGATGAGTCACCAGGAACGTAACTCTGTGCGCGCGGCTTACATTCATAAGGCCGAGCATTTGGGGGAGCGCAGGCTAATGCTGCAATGGTGGGCGGACTATCTGGATGTGAATCGGGAGAAGGTGGTTAGCCCGTTTGAATTTGGTAGGATTAGATTGAATAATTAAAATTTTTGATGTGTTTTCTTTAAATATATGAAGGGTATTGAGAACCACGAGATTTTATCGTGGTTCTTTCAAATTTTCATGCCTAATAATTAATTATGGCTTCTTCGATTACATTATAATAATTTAAACTTGTGTATTGTAGCCAGTTAATATTATGGTTTTCTTTGTTAAGAATAAATATATCATCTGTAGCATCACTTTCATCAAGACCGTATGGGAAGCAAAAGCCGCCTAACTCTGTTAACAAGTATCTATTATGTAGGGATGGGCCGCCAGCTTTTTCAGATAGAGATCTTATAATAATATTTAGTTCTTTTCCTTCGGGGATGTTTATGTTAACTCGTTGAATATTAAACTTTATATGTTCTGCAGTTGTAGCGTTTTGTTTAGAACCATCGAAAATTATGATGATATTGATTTCGTCATTTGAGTTGTAATTAAATACTGAAGCTACAATAGCTTTAAGTACGTTTAACCATCTATCACTGCCTTTGAAATATGGATCTACTAATATCACTTCAGCAGATAACCTGAGTAAACTTGATGTTGAGCCATCAATGTCTTCAATTGATTTACGTATTCTTTTTTGGAGGGGGTAATTAATTTCTAGGAACCCATTAAAATCTAAATAATTTGGGATGTCTAAATTTTCAGCCGAAACAACATGACCAAAATTATGCTTTTCATTCTCACGTAGTATATTTTCGGACCAATTCAAATCCCCGTTGTATATATTTAATCTTTTTGCTTTGTGAAATTCGCCAATTGAATTTATAAGTTCTATAAGTCTGGTTTTTTCAAGATCGTTAGCGTTAGGATCTTGTGATTCAATAATTTTCCGCTTCATTTTTTTTATTTGAGGAAAATCACAATATATAAATGAACTGCCTAGTGTGAATTTTCTTATGAAATCACTGTAATCTCTCCTATTTTTGGCGAAATCGAGTAACAGAGATGGATTAATTACGCATTCATGTAACATTACATTAACTCCTCTCTTCTTTCTGAAAAGAATCCATGCGGCCAGTGTTCTTTGAATTCTCCATCTTCATCTATATGGATGCGTGTGGCTTGAACTCCATCTATTTTTTCTTCAAGATAAATTATTGAAATGTTGCTTGATATCACAGGAGAGAATCCTGTCGGTAGTTCACTTTCTGTTGTTTGGCGAATGCGTTTGAGCAAGCGAAGTACTAAATGTTCACTATGAGTTTCAATTATAAATCCAACAGAGTGGTTTGCCTGTGTTAATAAGTCCCCTATATCAACTTGTATCCGGGGATGAACATGAAGTTCTGGTTGCTCGCAAGCTATTAATCCTTGCCTACGACTTAATGTTGCAACGACTAATGGCATTAGCTGTGGAATGCCGACTCCGATTTCATTTGGTAAAACGGGAATATTATTGTTTGTATCCCAAAGAGAATATCCAAATTTAGTGGAGATTTCATCAATGTTTTGTTCTGTTTTGTATTTATATAAAGAATCAATTTGTATGTTTAAATTTTTCTCAAGGGATTGGAATGTTTGTTCTTTTAAAATTCGTTTTATTTCTGAAAATCTCTTGTCAACGCGTAATGCAATTCCATAACCAAGGTCCAATTTACATTTATTTGATATCCAATCATTAACTGAATTCATTAACCTTGTATCAGTCAGGCCTAATGCATGCCAGGCTGCTGAACCATCATACCAATCTTTTTGTTGATATTCATATTGATGTTTAAATAATTCATCTGGAACTATGCGAAGTGGCCCAATGCATAAACTTTCTTTTAAAATTCCATATAAGTTATCAATAGGTGCAACCAGTAAATCACTGAGAATCTCTATTACTCTTTCATTAAAACGAATATTTTCTAGGGCTAGCGAAGTTTTTAATTTTTTCCCAATTTTTGGGAGAGCTCCACAATGACATTCAATAGAAATGGGAGCGTGAATTATTTTATATGGTGTAAATGAGTTTTCGTTAATTAACTCTTCGTCAGTAGAGGTAATGTTATTAGTGCTATGCATTCTTGGTTCAGTAATACTTTCATGAAATTCACTTACATATGCATTTTCATTAAAAGTCAGAGAGTTTATTCTATTTTCTAGATTATTATCATAACCTTTATGAACATCTCTATAATCAATGTTTTTTTCGTCAAAAATAGAGAATACAGTTTCTTTTAGAGCTTCATGAATAGATTTCTCCTCATCGATAAGATTTACTAACCACTCATCATGATTGTCAGGCAATAACAATGGGTGTAGAAAATTGATTGCACTCAGTATCGGTTGTTTAAGACCTGAATCACTAGTAATCTCTGCAATGTTTTGATCGTCAAAGGCTACAGTATATCGAGAAATGTATGCGGTTTGTAAGGGTATGGACCAAGCTATTTCAAAATCGATAGACATTTTATCTGCCCCTTCTGAAGGGCTAGATATTCCTATGTTTAAATCCTCGAAAAGATCTTCAATTGCTCCGTAGCTGCTCCCAATACGTCCATCTTTAATGAACTCGATCTTTATTTTTATAGTTTTAGTCAGATCATGTCCATGAACCAATTTTTCAAAACCACCGACATACTTATCGTTTAGTGCTTCTAGCTTTTGAGGGTTGCATTGACCTTTCTCGATTATTTGTTGTAAATAGAAAAGAGCCATCAATACTGAGCTCTTACCGACAGAATTAGGCCCCACTAAGAGAGTTAATGGGGAAAACTCTATGGTTTGCGTTTTCTTAAAGGACCTGAAATTAGTAAGCGATAACTTTGTTAATTTCATATACTTTCCTTTTGATAAAATGATTTATAGCAAATGGAATTGAATAAGTTTTCCAGCTCAACTTTGCTCGCAGTATGTGATAATAATTTTCTTTTTACTGATTTATATATCTTTTCATATGCCATTTGTAGATCCAGGGGTGGTATAAGAATGTTAATATTTTGCATTTCCTGAGCATTAATATTTGCCATGCCAACAATACTTTTACTCATGTTAAGTAATGTATTTTTGCCATGTACAGAGTTCAAATATCCTGAAATGTAATAATTATTTCCATTTTCATTTGGCCTGACTCTAATCAAATATCCAGCAAAAGCCATCTCTTGCTCACTATCAAAAACAGCTGTTTTTCCTACCAACTCTTTGCTGTTGGTTCTATTGAATAATAAGTCACCTCTTTTGACCAGAAACTTTTCTTTATTTTTTTCATCTAAGTCAATATATTTTAGGCTAGTTAAATCCCAATCGCCCTGATAGGTAATATTTCCCATTCTAAGGATAGGATACTTGCCATCTGTTTCAGATGCTTTATCTGATGAGCCATAATTTACAGTACTGACTAGATCTCTAATAGTACCAATAGGAAAATTTTTTGAATTATTTTCTGGGTCACCAAACATATCCAAAAATTTTGCACGCAGAAAATCGTCGGCAAGTTTGATGGCCTGAACTCGTTTAATACGTATAGTATTTACTATATCAAGCGTATCTGCGATTTTTTTCTGAATGTGTAAAGGGGGGAGCGGTACATTCAGTGAGTTTATAAAAGGTAATGTAATACCTTTAACTGTAGCTCCTTTTCCTTCGCTCTCGATGTAGCGACTTTGAGATTCTAGCCATCGTAAAAGATAACGTTTATCAACAATATTAGTATCTTTAACGAAAAGAGCTTTCAGATCCTGATTTATAGCAATATCGATTAAATTTATAGCTACCTTGCCTAATGCCATTCTGCTTGGGATAATAATGTTACCGGCAGGGATTATGTTGGTAGCCGAATTTCTTGCTCCTAGAACGGTGATGCTGTCTATTGTCGATGAGATCTCTGATGATTTAAAATCCTTAACAGATGCCCAAGGGATATCTCCGCCCCAATATTCAGGGTTATTTTTATCAGGTGTACCGCCACCTTTAATGTCTACAAGCTCACCTAATTTTACAGTCGGCCATTTCACAGCATTTTCTCCAATTCTTCCAAATCAATAAGAATCTCTTTCTCCAAGGATTTCAATCGATTCAATATCAGTTTAGGGTCTTCATGCTGTTCATCTTCATAAATTACTTTCTTATATCGATTAATAGAGAGATCATATTTCTCTGCTGATATATCGGCTTTTGAAACTATAAACGCAGACTGAGTACGGTCTTGGTAATTAGAAGTAATATTAATTCCTTGCGGGTATTGCTGTTTCAGAAGAGAGCTAAATTTCTCTCCGATAAAATTATCTGTTGGTAAACCTTTATTCAGGCGGTAGTGCTTCCAGCTAGCAATAAGATGGGGCAGATCATTTTCTTTAACTGGATTGCGTTTATCGTCCAAGCTGTAGCCATCGTTATGCAGGTCGTAGAACCATACGTTATCAGTTTGCCCACCTTTAGTGAAAATGAGTATGGCTGTTGCCACACCGGCGTAAGGCTTAAACACACCGGAAGGCAGGTTGATAACAGCTTCAAGTTGGTTATCCTCCACTAGTGTCTTACGTAGTGACTGATGTGCTTTACTGGAACCGAATAGAACGCCTTGAGGTATAATCGTCGCACTACGACCACCAACCTTCAGCATCTGCAGAATACGCGCTAAAAACAGCAACTCGGTTTTCTTTGTTTTGACGGTTGCTAACAAAGAAGGGTCAATGTCTTCTTCATCTAATGAACCCGTGAACGGTGGGTTTGCCAAAATCAAGTTAAATGCATTCTTACTGGCCTGAGGGAAGTTATCGTTAAAACTCTGACTCATTGTGTCCTGATAATGAATATCCGGATGTTCTACGCCATGCATAATCAGGTTCATTGCTGCGATGCGCAGCATGGTGGTATCAAAGTCGTATCCATGGAACATATTCTGATCAACGTGGGTACGGTATGCCGTAAGCAGATCACCGGTATATATTTTCTGTTCTTCCAACTCACCACGTTCGTTCACACCTAATTCACTATGAATCGACTCTAGGGAGCTGTATTTCTCCAGTAGATACTCATAGCTAGTTGCCAAAAAACCACCAGTACCACAAGCAGGATCACAAATTTTTTCATTACGAGCCGGATTAGGCTCCATCATCTCTACGACGGCGCGGATAATGTGGCGGGGCGTACGGAACTGACCATTAATGCCAGCGGTCGTGAGTTTACTGAGCAAGTATTCATATAAATCACCCTTGGTATCACCACGATCCAACGGCAAGTTTTTGATCATCTCGACTGCTTTGGTCAACAGTGACGGTTTTACTATCTCTAGGCGGGCATCTTTCATAAAGTTGCCTAACAGTGAATCACTGTTGCCTAATGTCCGAAAATGCTGGAACACACCGTCACGCACTACTTCCATCATTTCATCGGCACCTAGATTGCTGTACTGGCTGAAACGAAACTCTTGTTGTTCAGGGGCAAAGCGTGGCTTGAAATCGATGTTTGTCAGTTGTTTCCGCTTTTCGTCCTTCAGCTCAAGGCTGTCGAGCATCCGGGAGTACATCAGGTAAGTGATCTGCTCGATCACCGTCAGGGGGTTAGTGATGCCGCCAACCCAAAAATCTTCCCATAAGTTATCAATGCTGCTTTTTAGTTCTCTTGTGATCATAAAGTTTCTTTAATTCGCATTTATCGCTACCGATGGCAGCTCTGAAAAGTGAAAGCCTTGGGATTCACGAGGCTTGAATGGGAGCATTATAGCGTCGGTGATGGAATGACTACACCCAACTCTTCTACGATTTTTTGCAAGGTCACGATCTGTTGCATATTCGGGAAGATTCCGGTGATACCCTCACCATGTATCTGGGTAAATGGCTGTTCGAAGAGCTGTTTCATCTCGATAGTACCGTAATCACGGATATAGTTTTTGAGCATCTCTAGGAAACGAATCTGCTGACTGTTAAGGTGATTTTCAGATGCAAACATAGCGAAGCGCTCGGCAACAGCTTGCCCATCCATACCGATAATCGTGCGTAACAGCTTATCCAGACTGGCAGTTGCTTGTGGAAAGAAGCTTTTCAAATCGCGAATATCGACGTTAGGATTTTGAATTAGAACAAGTTTTGTCAATTCTTCCAGCTCTTCAGATGTTACTGGTTCACCATGGCGAATTTTCTTGAGCACAGGGTTTTGCTGGAATAATGGTTCTAGAGCTCCTTGAACCTGTTGACGCCAAAGTCTGAAATCTACAGTTCGGACTTGTGTTTTCCTTATGGAGGTTTCTATCTGAGTTACATCCTCAGTTATATCTACCGTAAGCGTTCCAAATGGAGGTTTGACTTCTTTTTCCATCAGATGCATGATGCCACGCAGATGAACGCGCATGTCTTCGAAATCATCAAAACTAGCTTGTTTCCACCAAGAAAGTTCTCGCAAATTATTAATGCGCTCTCCCTGTTGCTGTACCTGCACCAAATGAGGGGGGAGTCGTTCTAGTTTTTCAACTACGGCAGGCCATAGCCCATCCAGCTCTTCTACGTTGGTGTAGCGTGCAGTTTGTGCAGCTAGCATATCCATATCGAAACGCATGGCGTCACTTTGGCCGCGTACATCTACCCATTGCATTAGTGGCGCAATAAAATCGAATAATACCTGTTGGGTCTGTGGGGCAAATTGTTGCAGAAGCCTTTCATCGCTACATTGTGCTTTTTGCTGCCATCTTTCCTGCACGGCTATGGAATTTTCATCAAGAGCATTAATTTGTACCAATAGCTGCGCGGCTACTCGATTAACTGCTTGTTTATCAAACTTTCGTAATGCTGCCCGACCTAGCTCAATCCATGCCTCGAAACGTTTCTGTGCTAAGGGCTTGCTGGCTGTAATCTCAGCTTCCTCTGTATTTAGTTCGTGATACTCGAAGTTACCCCAGTGATCAAAGATGCGGAATTTCTCTTTATCCAAGGATTTTCCATTCTCATCAACGCCATACAGACCTTTAGCTAAACGCGTTCCACGGCCTATCATTTGCCAGAACTTCACTTTCGATTTAACGGGTTTTGCAAAAACCAAGTTGACGATTTCTGGTACATCGATGCCGGTATCCAACATATCAACAGAAATAGCGATGATAAGTTCTTTATTGGTGCTTTCATCCAACCCCTTAAAATCTTCGATTAGCTGCTCTGACCTGGTTTCCTGATTATCAATAACCTGACAAAAGCGGCCCGCAAACTGCGGATACATTTCATCAAATAGATCTCTCAACAAGATGGCATGGTCGTGCCCTCTAGCGAATATAATCGATTTGCCGGGAAGCTGGCCGTCTTTATCTTTAAGGCCATTTTCCATCAGATTACGTATAATTAACCGGTTAGTGTCTCGGTTATAGATCCGATCATCGATGGCTTTGCTATCAAACTCCAGTGTATTGGGATCAATATTCTGTTCTTCTAGTTCACGTATCTGTGCATTGCTTAAGTTATCCCACCTGATTCCCTCACGTAAAAACTGTGTAGTGTGAGTGACAACTTCATAGGGCACCAGATTGTTGTCTGCGATTGCATCTTCCAGGCTATAGTTCGCCGTAGGAATGCGTCCTTCACAGCCAAACAGCCCGAAAGTGGTTTTGCTGACCATATCAATAGGGGTAGCTGTCAGACCTACCTGTAAAGCATCAAAGTATTTGAACAAATCACCGTATACGTTATAGATGGAACGGTGTGATTCATCAGCAATAATGAGATCGAAATAACCAACATCAAAGCGATCCATGATGTTCATCATCCCTGGATAGGTCGCAATATAGATACGGGCATTAAGCATATCTTTCTTTGGTGATACGCCAACTACATACATAGGGTCACTGATGTATTGTTTAAACGCGTTCCCTGCCTGCTTACGTAGTTCTCTACGGTCGCAAAGGAATAACACACGCTTCACCCAGCGGGCATCAATCATTAGTTTGCTTAAAGCGATAGCAACTCGAGTTTTTCCCGTGCCGGTAGCTTGTACAATGAGAGACTGACGATATTTTTGAGTAAAACGTTCACTTACCCTCGCCAGGGTCTCTTGCTGGTACAAGCGGCCAGCGATAAGCTCACCTTTGCTATCTCTGGCGTGAGGAACTTCATT
The DNA here is from genome assembly GCF_022819185.1 of Morganella sp. HSTU-ASny43. Lineage (NCBI taxonomy): Bacteria > Pseudomonadati > Pseudomonadota > Gammaproteobacteria > Enterobacterales > Morganellaceae > Morganella > Morganella sp. HSTU-ASny43. The sequence continues at coordinate 25,285 of NZ_WSPG01000014.1, read as the reverse complement.
CAATGGTAAGCGAGTCTCGCGTTGTTGAATCAGATATTGCAGGCTTTCTTTACTGTAGAAACCGAATACTTTACGTGGCGGGTAGCCCTGGGTTTTATGGTCATCCCACAGATAAATATCGTAACCATTGGTATAAAAAATAACAGGTCGTTGGCCGTATTCCTTCTCCAGCCAATCAGCATATAGTCTGGCTTGTGTCCGGCCTTTATCTGGACTGACTTTAGTTTTTTTTGCTTCAATTACGGCAATTGGTTTGTGGCTATCATCCCATAGTACATAATCTGCAAATCCGTTACCTGATGTCGTTGGTTGTTCCTTAACAGGATGCTCCTGAGACACCTGTTCAGTATTGGCTACGTCGGTAGCTACATCCCAGCCTGCAGCAATGAGGCGTGAGTCAATCAGATGGCGGCGAGTCTCAGCTTCATCTAATGATAGAATGTCAGCAACTTGCTGGTTACGCTCTTTTACTTCATGCAGGCGTTGTTCAAGTATTTCTGTTTTTTCCTGCTCTTTTTGCAATGCGCGCTGAAGTGCAATTTCCCGTTCACGAGCACTATCAAGATCTTTGATAGCTGTATCTAAACGTTTTTGCTGTTCCGTAAGATTAACTGAAGTATTTAGGGCATCAGACAATGGAGGTAGAGCAAAAGGTTGGCAGTCATCAACATTCCCCTGAGCGTAACGAACGTAAAGCCATAGCCCTAATAGAAATGCTTCTTTTAACAACCAGTATGCATCCTGAGCTTTAATGGTGCTTCCATGAGCTGCACGATTGCCATGAATGCGCAGAGCATCCATTTTCATCACAATTGCTTCAGGCATGATGCTGGTAAATACAGAAGCATTCATCAGATCATACAAGCTAGCTTTGAACCCTTCAGGTAGGTGTTCCTGTCGGTAGATCCAGCGAACAATTTGCTCGTCATAGTTACGTAGCTTAACTAAGCAACTTTCTGGATCGGAATGGACGTACTGTTCTGCTGCGGTCGCAAGGCTTGCTAAATCAGGCCATTTACTGCGTAACATCTCAAAATTGCGTGACTGCCCCATGAAATCGTTGCCTTATGCAATGGATACAACCAAGTGTTAGGTGATTTTATCACAGCTTTGTAGGTTATTTTTGTGACCTGCAGAAAAGGTTTAACTGTAAATCTGTGCTTATAGTTCAGATAGTTAGAACCATCCAAATGCGTGTGATGAGGATTTAGGAGGGAAGCTGGGAACTATGAAAGTATTATCATCTATGCGATATTTGGGAAGGAGCATCCTCGGGGAATTGCAGCAGATGGCAACTGTGTATACTGCTGACTTGTATAATGGCTCAAGACAACAAAAACTAAACAGGTTATTATGCATTCAACACATTAGCAGTTTGTATCATAGAGGAATATTAACGTGAGTAGCGAGTCAACTGAAATTGGATTTAATGGACGGCGACTTCTTTTATCTTTTGTTATATTTGTTTACATAATGACTTATACACTTTTTTCAATAAAGTACCTCTTTTTATCATGGGCTGGTGATTATGCGTTTTTGAATAATTTAATTCATGCGTCGGACAGTTTTGTTGCTAATGAAGAAATGAAGCTCGCGATCTTTACTATAATTGGTGCTTTATTCGGTGGGGCTACATTAGGTATTACTTCTTTGCATAAATATTCTGCTGTAACGAAAAAATTAGATATTGACCACCTGTGGGGATATTTGATGGCACCAATTCTATCTATTGTAATAGGTATACTAATTTTTTGTCTGTTATACAGTGGAATAATGGTTTTGAATGGTGGATCGAGTATTAATACAGCACAAGCTAGTGTGAAAATTGGTTATTTATCGCTTGGTGCAATCTGCTCTTATAACTGGGATGTATTCGTTATAAAATTGCAGAAGCTATCAAAACATGTATCAGATGAATAAAGAGAGCTTTGCTCTCTTTATTTCGTTAGTGTTTATAGAAATGTTATTTTTTTTGGGGCAACACATTCCCATTAACATAATGATCCTTTAACTGTCTGCACCATGACACTAATGTATTAGCTCTTCGTGGGATAGTATCTCCTGTAAGCGAAGGGCAGCACTTAGTTAAAAAATCTTCTGCAGTCCCTGGATCGATATCAGCAAGGCTAGTAATGTCGCAATGATTCATCCATGCCCAAGCGCACTCACTTGCTTCAAAAGCATTTGCTGTAATCCTGTATTTTGTTGGTAGATCTGAGAGGGCAACTCGTTGTCCCTGCGGTGTTAACTCACCATTGAACTCAAGTAATCCTAGAATAAGTGCTGAATGCTTATAATAATCAACAAGTCGCGCATTAACTTTTAATGTTTCTGCCGTGATAGGTTCGTTATTCCATTTGAGTTCGATATACAAGAAAACTTTCTCAATATCATTTCCTTGTGGCACTTTGATTGATGATATATATGTTAGTGCACGATGCTTAAGTCGTGATAAATAAATTTCAGCATCTATTTTAAATATTTTTATAGTGTTACTAGTATCAGCGGACGAACGTAATTCAAAATCAATACTAGATAACTCAATCGATTTCAGAAAGTTAAGGAATACCTTTATATCAATATCACTTTGAGTTAGTAAAGGTATTATATCCTTCTTATGGACCATAAGTGTCGATACTTGGTTCAAGAAACTTTCAAATTTAGTCAATTCTTCTGCATGCAGTGAAATGGCAAAAGAGCCATACCGTGCATTTAAAGCTTGCAGATTTCCCTTCACTCCTCGAGATTTATTGAAGCCGAGTACTAGTTCGCTGAATCGATCACATACTTGACTCACCCCCTCTAATGTTATGTTTTTCTTTGATTTTTTATTCGTTTTCGATACGATAATCTCATGTGTCGGGATGAGATTGTTTTCAAGCAAGCTGGGCGCATATATAACAACTCGTTTGACATAAATTTCAGGCTTTGGAAGGCTGATTTCAGCCATTTTGTTTTTGTGCTTAAAATGAATTTCCATTTCATCATCAGCAGAAAAAGGTATTTTGATATCGTAAAAATATTCCTGTTCTTGATGCTCAAGGATGTTACGTAAACTTATTTTTTCTTTTTCAAAAGCAATGATCCTTGCTTTTGAACACGGGATTACATACCAATTATCAAAATTGGCATCATCACCAATCCAGTAAACAAAAAAAGTGGAACCAGTTTCATTTTCTGCATAGAAAATTTTAGGTCCATCAAATTCAAGGTAAACATTTATAATCCTAAGCTTACCAAAAGAAGGATGACGGGCGAAAATATCCATTTATTTCACCTCGCTGAAATTCAGATGGATGTTACTGTTTTTTTTGAGCCATAGGGTTAAATGACCAGCCTCAAGCGTTTTTCGCATTTTTCCCATGTTGGAACTGACTGTCCCACATGCTAGTTTACGCTGTCCTAGTCCTTGTGGCAGGAACGCTATCGCTTCCAGTAATAATTCTTTGCTGGACCATACACTAGTTCCGTATACCGCTTGTTTTTTTTCAAGCGTCTCACATCGTTCATGCCTGTGAGGTTGTTCCTGATGCGTTGCTAAAAAACAGGTTTCTGTAGGCGGTATCGATTTTACAAACCGGTAGACAGTTCCTTCAGCGTCTACAGCATCTTCGGGAGGTAGCTCCAGTTCAGGAGGAAAGAAATCGGGCCAACTATCCTTATTTTCGTCTTTCATCTCGTGTTTTCTTTAACATGTTCAACATCAGATCCGGTCATGAGTGTTGGACCTGCATTATCCTAAAAAGATATCGAATCAAATGAGTGCCGCAGATGCATTTCGTCTGATCCAGAGAGTCACATTCTAGTCGCATTTTCTTGTTGCAGAAACTTTTTTAACACGAACAGTGGCTCTAAAAACAAGATTTCGATTACAAAAAATGTAAGTCAAATGAGGTTGTAAACTATGTGTGAAGCCAAGTAAGGTCTGGCCCTACAACGGTTCAACTATAGGGCAGGATGGCACAAGGGGGCATCCAATTCGAGAAGAGAAATGATTATCGCATGTTCCAAGTATGACTCTATAACTCGGAAACATCACCCGCCCACATCATCCTCTCACCGCGCTTTGCCGTTATCTTGTATGGCACAACCCATAATTTTAAGGTTTCCGAGAAAGCAAAATGCTGCTGTATCGGTTGGTTAAAGTCATCATGCGCGGGATAGATCAGGTACATTTCACCAGTTCCATCAAGATATTTTTGACCATAGGCAAACATTTGATAGAAGTCAGATTGTGCCAGTCCATACAATGATTTTTTTTGCTGGCTGCTATCCACCAGCTTCCATTTTGTATCCATCACCATTTGGGTTTTAACCGGTTGGCGCAATTGAATCAACAGATCAGGACGAAGTTTAAAGCAGTCGTTAGGTCCGTGTTTCACAAGGGAATAAGTGGCAGCCTGTGATTTAATTTTAAGGTGAGGGGGTAATTCGTCGGGGAGAGTTTGTGCAACAAAGGACTCAAATACCGCTTCCATAGGGAACAAAAGCGATATTGCTTTAGTATTTCCCTGCAAAGCACTCGGGCTCATGCCTGCCAGAATCAACTGCGCCCAAGCTATTGGTTCGTTGTAATGGGCCATACCACGTTCCAGACGTAAGCTGTTTAAGTCGCTTTCAATATCTCTACAAAGTGGAATACCTTCAAAAGCAAAGCGTAGTTCGTAAAGCAAGCGTTGATTCTCAGAGGAAAGCTTCAGGCTAAGTAGCTCATCCAGCGCGGAATGTAAGAGCCGATTGGCTGAACAATCCGGCAGATAGTCATCATAATCGACACAAAATTTATGACGACTTACCGCGTTATACCGTAACTGTTCGGAAAGCATCAGTTTGCCCTTCATAAAAGACAGATTACCTTGCTCGCTCACATAGTCGGATCGTAAACCTTGTTTAAGCAATTGACTGACGCTATGCAAAAACTGGCTAATAAAGATCTCAAGCAAAGGCATGCGCTGTGCCTGCAGAGTTGCCTGCTGGGTTTGGATATGTCGAAAACCAGGCAGGTGGCTTAGCATCGTGATGAATGTTTTTCGCGCACTCGCTTCCGTGAGGTTTTTACCAATCTTAGGCAATATTTCAAGTTGTATACCGTGAGGGGTTGAAAGCATCCCCGCGAAGTTTTGCACTTGAAGCAATTTGAAACCTGAACGAGAAGTGAGCTTGAGAAACTGGTTTCCCTGAGTACTGGTTAGGCTAAGAGCTTCTAAATAATCAAAGACTTGCTGAGGGACTAGTTTTGCGCCAACTGATGCCGCTTTTCCACTCCCTAACAGGTCATATTCAAAAACAGAGACCACTTCACTCATGGTTTACTGCCTGCTTATCAAGCGCGGTCTGCTGTGGCTGATAAATTGCGCGGTAAGCCTTTGGCATATTCCAGATCTCTTCATCAAATGCTTCGAGCTCGTAAGCTGTAGATTGCTGATCATGGCGTCGTAAATCATGGTTGTTACCAAAAAGCGTATCAAGATCGTCTGTTTTCTCAATCACGAATTGCAGGCTGTCGTCTTGTTTCTGGTTGTCTGCTAGCACCAGCCTGATCTTGTTCCAGTCATCGAAAAAGTATTCCTGCAACAGCGGAATGATCTTTTTCTGGAATGTGATCTTCAATTGTTTAAACGCAGTTTCTTCATCACCGGAATCGAGTGCATTTTTTACCGGCATAAAGAATGCATGTCCCAGTGTATGTTCACGATCGTAAAGCGCTTCGATGCGGCTATTGAGTTTCTCTAACAAAGGCTCGAGCTCTATGCCTTTAACCTTAGCTCCACTCAGTAAAGAGAGATCAGGCATCATCTCGACAAAGTCAAAACGACGGCGCAAAGCTGTATCCATTAGAGCTAAAGAACGGTCCGCTGTGTTCATGGCTCCGATGATGTCGACATTGGCGGGTACGCTGAAGTGATCACTGCTATAAGACAGTTGCAAGCTCATTGCATTGGACATACCCGCACGTTTGTCTACTTCAATGAGTGAGATCAGTTCACCAAAGATCTTGGATATGTTGCCGCGATTGATCTCATCAATGAAAATAGCGTAGCGATGTGCTGAATCGGCGTTAGCACGCTGGCAAAGGCGCAAAAAGATACCTGGCTCAATAGGGTAAGATATATTGCCACTCTCGTCAGAGCGAGCGCGGATACCTTCAATAAATTCTTCATAGCCGTAAGATTGGTGGAACGTAACCGTCGCAAAACGCTGGATGGCTTCGGCAGATTTAGGCCCTTGCTTTAACTCTTCATAGAGAGAAAGCAGCTCATCCACTTGCTCTAACTGGGATTCAACCAGGAACCATTCACTATCGACAGTTTTGTCGAAGATCGCTGGTTCACGGCGACCTTTGTAAGCAACAGTAGTTGATCCCGGTATAGTGAATGATTGCAACGTCGCCCAAGTAGTTTGCGAAAAGTTGCTACTACGGCCATTAAGTAGCGCTTTACGCTGGAACCATTCGTGTTCTGTCATTTGGCGAACTTTGGCTCGTTTACCAAGATCGAGCAGCACCAGCGTTATAACCTGCATCCAGTTCAACGATTCAAGGCGAGAATCCAGCCAGGCATCACGATCGGCTGGTACAGCATGAGAGGTGTACTCTTTCATCTTTTGCTGCAGTGTGAAGGTCTTCCCAGTACCCGGTGGACCAAAGTAAATAACGTTCATTGGTGAATGTGGGAGAATTTTAGTTTCAGTGAGTTCACTGCTAGCTGTTGATGTGATGCTGGATACTTTCTCCTGTTTCTGCTCATTATCGCGTTCGCGTAGTAACTCATAGAGATGCCAAATAGCCATATTCACGTAGTAGGGATCTGCATTGGGAGATTTTGCATGTATGGCTTGCTTCAATTCATGGTTTTTCTGCAGCCAATTTCCGTTAAGCTTCAATCCAAGGCTGAATTGCTTGTTCAGGAAATCCGCAGCTTTTGTAAACGCATTCTCATCAACGGTACTAGTGCATGTCCTAGGCGAAAACGCGGCAAAGACACGATTTCTCAAACTCCAATACATACGCTTCAGCAGCCCGGTTTCTTTGGCCTGCTTTAGAGCATTTCCAACATATTGGTAGGTAGCTTCATCCGGTTGCTGCCGAATACGCTCGGTTAGTTCTCTGAACAGTGGCAGGTTTTTCTGATATTCGGCTAAAGACGGAACACCCTGACGAATACTGGCAATACCATTACCCCGTTCATACCAAAGTCGCTTGATCAGGTCATCCGTTTCATGTTCTGCAAAGGTTGAGGTTTGCTGTAGCAGAGTTGTGAGTTCACGGTATCGTTTATCCCACTTGGAAATGGCATAATTTTTATCTTTGGCTAGGGTATCTATCAATCCGCTGAGCGTCAGTTTGCCTGCTTCGACACTATCTACAATATCCATCACGTATTTCTCCTGTTGTTAAACTACTAATTATTTGACGAGGGTGATGTGTTTTGACTGTTATGTGCTAATCAAACCTTCAGCAGGGAAGACCTCATTTTTTGCTGCACCTGTTTTTAATGTCCAAAGCTGTTTTTCTGTGGACTGATTCCACCTCACTGTCGACATTTTCAGGAAGTGTTTGTGAGTACGGTTATCCTTTCCAAGGAACTCGCCAGGTACTGCCGTCCTGCTTGCCTCTGTATGGTTCTCCGGCATTGCCACGTTCATCTGTACGGAAACATTTTTTATCTCCCTCGCAGTTAGCCCATTCTAAGTGGGAATTTTTGATTTGCTCATTAAGGGATGACAGTTCTTCTCTACGCTGCTGAATATCATCCAGCGAAGGTACCAGAAATAAAATTGATGCTATAAAAATCAGTATTAGTACTATCTGTGTGCCCAGGATAAAGAACCAGTTCCTAATGTTGAGGTTTTCAGCAGCTTGCTGATATTGTTCCGTCGCTCTTTCGGCCGCATCATTTGCATGTTGAAACTTGATACTCAGCAACTCTGCCGCCCTATTAGCGGTTGTTTCCGCTGAGTTGTTTAAATTGTGGGAAACATCAGCTTCCAACTTCTGAAGACGGATGTTCATCTTGTTAATAAAAGAAGCCAAAGCCGCCGTTGCTTCTCTGGCGTTCTTACCATCACGCTCTGCTGCCTCTCGCAGCTTTTCAGCGGCATCAAAGAACAATTGGACATCACGGTCCGTGAGATGTTTCTCCACGTTATCTCCCATAGCTCCACTCTCGCTCCAACTTCATTTCCAGTTCTTTTTCCATCTTTAATTCCTTTTCTTGTCTATATGTTATCCATTTTTGATGGGACATATTCAGTGCCATCAGATCCTCCAGCGCAACAAATTCCAGACCGCCGCCAGAACCCACAATTACGATCAGCGCACCGGCGCCTGTTTCTCCCACTCCTTGGCACCATCTAACAAGCTTCAGATAATCCTTCTCTTGTTTATCCCTTACATCGTTCTTCGACGAAATAGCGTCATCCGCCACGGACTCAATGAATCTCTCCAGTGAAAATGTTTGTTTTGAAGGTTTTTTTGTATCAAATACATCAAGATAAGGAGAGAAAAATGCTTCAACCCCTTTGAAAGGCGATGGTGCTGTTTCTACATACCAGTGAATCCTACGAGAAATACTCACCATTTCCTGCTGGTCTTGTATTGTTGGTAGCAGTTTCCTATATCGAGTTAACTCCTTTTTAGAATGGTTTCCCTGCGCCTTGAACTCGATAAGACGCAATGTACCTGGGAAATCGAGCAGGATATCACCCAGAGCTTTATCTTCCGGTGTCTGCTGCAACAAGCTGACAGCAGCAGGAAGATATCCAGACTTGAGTCGCCCTCCTATGGAAACGCCTAAGCCATAAAGGAAATTACCGATTACTACGTTTTCATATAGTTTCAAGGTCGTTCTGCTGGTTTTCAATCGCTATGTAATCCCTTTTATCCTCTACATTATTTACTTTTATCAAAACATTATCGAGGTAGCTATACGAATTAATATGTGAGATGTGTGACATCAGTCCGTTTATAGGAGAGCAGGTATCTATCATAGCAAGGAGGTAGTGGGCCACATGAAAAACCAGATAGTAAAGGTTTCTTAACTTAAGATATAGGCTAGGATATATATCTAATACTATTTTTGAGATGACCGGACCGCAGCAGTGGAAGCAGTACAGTTTCCAGAATGAGGGAGAGCGAAAATCTTCTGCATTGACCAGATTCCCCCATTCATCGACCGCGCATTTAGCAGGTTGTTGTTTCATACCGATACCTTAAAATTTTGCCTGGGCAGGGGATGCAGGTAAATCACCGCACCACTGGCCTTCTGGTAAAACTCTGCTGATGTGTTGCTGGAGACCTTCACAGGCCTGTTGAAACTTGCAGGTATCGGCAGAACTTGCCCGTCGGCAGTAGACCAGTGAGGCTTTACTTAACTGCTCAAGTGCTCTCAAACGCCAGCCACGCCGCTCGGCATCACTGCATCATCCAGCCAGGCTATCCAGGCAGATCCTTAGCCAGGTGATGTGTAAACGGTATTCCGCCACTTTTACCGCGATTGTGTTCTCTGGCTGTTTCATTTTTGATTTCCCTTGTTTGACTGGTATGAGAAATACCCGACAGGTGAGCTGCCGGGTATAAATGGAGTTGTGGAATTGTTGATTCAGTAAAGGTCGGAACTTCAGGCTTCCAGGGGCAGGTTCAGTCACGACTGCGAGGACATTATTTGTCGCCGTAATAACGGAGTTTGTACAGGATGCAGAGCCAGTTGCGTAGCCGTAGGATCAGGGGCCTGGCTTACGTGGACGCCCTGCCGCTGAGCGTGGGGGAACGTCATTGCAGCCGTATGCACACAAACCTTCTTTTTGTTCTTCCTTAGCCAGATAGCTCAGAACATGACGGATATTGTGAATGCTTTCCGGATCGTTATACCGAACAGGTATATTGATATTTCTAGAATGCTGCGGCCGATATTCACATCGGTGCGATACGCCGTCCCGGTGCGTTATTTCCTCCCAAAGTGTATTTGCTGTAAGGGCAAAGGGATAAGAGTGCTGTGTTTTTTGTCTGTCCAGCCAGAATACGACATGTGCATGGTATCTATGTCGTTCAGTCCATTCGACAACCCAGAAATAGCCCACCACACCTTTCTCTTTTGTCATTTTCTCCATTAGTTCACGCAAGTCATGTTCAAGTGTTTGGTGATTTAAGTGTGAATACCTGGCACTTTCCTTTTTGTAGAAAAAATCCATACGTAACGCCAAAAGGCATGCGTATCTGTTTATCATTTCATCGATGTGTGCATTAAGAACTGAAGCCAGAAACCAGTCTTCATTAAAGTTTTTGACGGTATTTTTGAGCATGATTATTCCACTGCTGATGATGAGAGAGGCCAGTGCAAGCACTAAGTTAATGATATTTCATGCAAGACTTTTCTTTAAGGCAATGCTGAGCTGATACTTAAATTAATTATTGCTTTAAAGACGAGACTGGTTGTTCCAATAGTATTTGCGAGGGTGTTTAAAAGAGATATTGACAATAAGCGGTGAATATAAGAATAAATGAGAGTGAGTATAATTATATTAAAAAACCTATATTAAATTACTTAACCTCCTGTGTAAAACACCAATACTAAAGGTTCTAACCTCGAGATGCTTGTATTCTATCCAGCATCCATTTTTCCACTTCGCTTTTTAGCCAGCGTGAACTGCGACCCAGTTTAATTGGTGCAGGGAACGCATTCTCTGAAATTAATCGGTAGAACCATTTATCGGTCATGTTTGTATAGCCAGTGATGAACGTCATATCAACGAGCTGATCATTCAGTAAAGATGTGGTTGTCTGGGTGCTGGATGATATCGGATGAGTTTTGTTTGTCATGGTAATGCTCCCGCAATTTAGTGTGAGTTCGGGAGAGGGCCTGTTGCCATCGATGGAGTAACGGGCATCCTTCTCATACGATCAGCTGAGGAGTAGAAAATTACATCAGCGGGTTCTCACCAGCTAGTCGTGCTGTCAGGACACAACGTGTCCAGCTCTGTAACGTCTGATAATAAGAACTGAACTGCCGTGAGCTACGTTCGCGGAGCATGTGACAATGTAGAACATAGTGAATGCCTGCCACAAATTTCTGTATGCTGTACAAGTTTTATGAATGACCATTTTTACCTGGCAAACCGCTGAAAATCCCTTTTTAAGAGGTTTGCGTCGATTTTACTCTTACAAAAAACTTACAATTTTCGAGCTATTTTCATTCAAAATAAAAACTTGTTTACTTCATAATCGATTCATTGTAAGTACTATTTATGGTGGATTTTACTACAGGAGGTAACGGTGAGTGATAGCGATAATGAGAATTATTATCTGAAAAGGATTGGTAAACTGGGCGCTGAAGAATTAGCAAGGCCAGAAGAGTCTCCTTATGAGGGAGGGAACCGCTTTACCAGTCCTGAGAGCAAATTTAGTGTCGATTCTTTGCCAGAAGACGAGTCTGCGCAGGCAGCTGAGGATTGTGATATTGAAGACAGGACAGGAGAAACGGCCTCAGGCAATCCGATATCTGAAAGCAGCAAAAACGCCACTGGGGCTGATGAAGCTATTAAGCGTTTGATGCAAAATATACAGGCTGGGGAAAAACGCAATGTTAAAAGTAAAAGTCTTCATGGTGGAGATTCTTCATGTCTACAAGACGTCGATTTAAAGTGGTTGAAGGGGGCGGTTAATTCACGTGCTATTTTTTGGTTTTGGGCGTATATACGAAAAGCCTCTGCGCGGGAGCTTTGTTTACCTGAAAACACTGCGGGGTTAATTCCGGAATGGGATCGAAAAGAGGAAAACTTATACTCTTTTTTCAGACTCCCTGGTAATCCAACTAGTTCAGCTGAAAGAAGCCGGGTGATTATTACCTTCATGAATGAACTTTCTTGTTCCCTCAGTCCAGAACAAAGTAAGAAAACATTCGATTATATTCGTGGTATCTGGCTTGTTTTTAATAGTCAGGTTCAAAGCCCTAAATGGTTAAAGAAAAATGATAACGAAGCCATTGAGTGGGCGTGGTCATATTTGTCAAGGAAAAAGGATATAAAAAGAAATGTTCTGTCATGGTTCAAACCAGCAGATCTTAATGAGCGATATATTGGTGTAATGGGCGCGATTGATTGCTGGGCCATCCCGAACAAATTGGATGTGGGAAATTATAGAAAATTTCTGGATGACAAAGATGCACTTCTAAAAAATATGAGGGATTCCTTTAAGCAACGAAAAAGAAGGTCTGGAAAAAATGATTTGACAATCTCTGCTAAAGCCAGCAAGGAATTATCTGAGTTAGCAGTGGCACTTGATAAAAAAGAGATTAAAGTTATTGAAGAACTTATTCATGATGAGTATCTAAGATATAAAAACAAGCTTTTTGATTACAAAAAACCATCCTAAATAGGTAACGATAACTCCAAAAAATATAACGCCTACATTACTCATGTGAGTTGCCGGGAGAAAAATTTCCCGGCATAGTTTTTTCACAGGAGTAAATCATGCCTCAAATCCCCGATCCGCAGGATACCAGCGATGCGGTGCGTACCTGTCTCAATCTCTTACCCCGGCAAGCTACTGAACGTATTCTGTTCCGCCTCAAGGAGGCGATTAACTATGAACCCGTTATAGGCATCATGGGCAAAAGTGGTGCGGGCAAGAGTTCATTATGCAACGCGCTTTTTCAGCAACCCGTCTGTCTGACCAGTGATTTGCTAGGCTGCACCAGGGAACCCCAGCGTCTGTTACTCACCGTTGGTGAGCGCAGCATGACACTGGTGGATTTGCCTGGGGTGGGCGAGACACCGGAATACGACGAGGAATATCTGGCGCTCTATAAGGCGTTGCTGGTAGAGCTGGATTTGATTATCTGGGTACTGCGTGCCGATGACCGTGCCCGGGCAACGGATATCACGGCATACAGGGCACTGATGGAAGCCGGTGCCGACCCTTCACGTTTCCTGTTTGTACTGACTCAGGCCGACCGCATTCCACCCCTCAGCGATGGTGAGCCCTGGCAGGCATCACCTTCTTCTGAGCAATGCCTTTCACTGGCTGCAGTCAGTGCGCAGGTTGCCGGTCAGTTGCCGTCCTCTTTCCCGGTCATGGCTGTCTCTGCACATACCGGCTATAACCTGCCCGCCCTGGTGGAGTTGATTGTGCATGCCTTGCCCGTACAGGCCAGCAGTGCCGTGTATTGCCAGCTGAAACCAGAGCATCAGACCCCGGACACTGTCGCCGCTGTACGGCTGCAGTTTGGCGAGGCAGCGGGTAAGGCTTTTGACTCGGTGATTAATCCTGACCACCTGCCTTCTGTCTGGACTGCTCTGTTAAGGTGTCTCCGACAAAAATTAGTGCAACTTGCCACGACATTATGGGACCGAGTATTTGGCTGAAATCTGCCGCTTTACCCTCTCAATTACCACATTCAAAAAACAGTATATTGATCTGTAAAAACGATCGATAATAGAATATCGATCGTTTTTATCTATTAAAATATCGATGTATAAGCCCCCTATTGATCGCTTTTACCTATCAAAGCAAAGGGATATTTCTTTCTCAAAAGTGTTCATGAGCACGACGAACAGGGACGTTGACGTGATGGTCTGGATACAAAGATGCATCAGGCTCTGTGTACCACGTCCCCCGTTGCCGCTTCTGATTCATTAATAAGGTGACATATGAAAATTCAGACCGTGATTGCACTTGTTTTGTCAGCTATTTCGGTTTCTGCTCAGGCGGGTAACTGGGCTGTGAAAAACGGCTGGTGCCAGACGCTGACCGATAATGGTCAGGCACTGGTGATGCTGAAAAACAACACCATTGGCATCTTTGGTCAGTTGCAGGGCTGCCCCAATGGCCCGCAGGAGCTGATGGGGAGTCGCATCAGTGTAAACGGCAATCTGGTACCCACATCTCAGTTGTGCAACCAGCAAACAGGATTTAAGGCTGTTGAGGTTGAAGGTGGGCAGGCACCTGCAGCCGCCAGAAAGGCAATTGCTTCGATTGCAGGTCAGGAAACATCGACCCTTCAGGTCTTTGGTGCGCAACTGACATTCACCCGTGGGGACATGATGACGGTCTGCCCGAAACACGTATCTGGCCTTGCTGCCAGTGCCGGGAGTCGAGCGCCGGAGATTAACAAAGGCTCAGTCATGAAAGCGGCCAAAGAAGCGTACACGAAAGAGTATGACCGTGACACGGCTGAGGCCGCTGATTTTGGCAGCTACAAAGTGGAGGGAAATACTGTGGTTTATGAGGTCTACAATGCCGGGTATCGTACCTACGATAAGGTGGTGGTGACCGTTGGTGCTGATGGTAAGGCCACCGGTGCCAGGGTTGAATATATGGGGCAATAACGTCTTATCCGCCACGCTATTTTTAATGTTAAAGGCCATGTTCCTTCGGGAGCGTGGCCTTTTCTTTTTATACCGATAAACGCACAAAGGAGTGAATTATGCGATTAGCATCCCGCTTTGGTGCGGTGAACCTTGTTCGCCGTGACCGTCCCTTAACCCGTGATGAACTTGCTCACTATGTTCCCAGCGTGTTCAGTGAGGAAAAGCATGAATCGCGCAGCGAGCGCTATACCTGCATCCCGACCATCACTCTGCTGGATAACCTGCAGCGCGAAGGTTTTCAGCCGTTCTTTGCCTGCCAGACCCGTGTGCGTAACCCCGACAAGCGGGAACACACCAAACATATGCTGCGTCTGCGCCGCGAAGGGCAGATTACCGGTAAACAGGTGCCGGAAATTATCCTGCTTAACAGCCATGACGGTTCCAGTTCATACCAGATGCTGCCGGGGCTGTTCCGCTCGGTCTGTCAGAACGGACTGATTTGCGGCGAGAGCTTTGGAGAGGTGCGAGTGCCCCATAAGGGTAACGTGGTGGAAAAGGTTATCGAAGGGGCTTACGAGGTGCTTGGGGTGTTTGACAGGGTGGAGGAAAAACGCGACGCCATGCAATCACTTATGCTTCCACCACCAGCACAACAGGCACTGGCAAAAGCTGCACTGACATATCGCTTTGGCGAGGAGCATCAGCCCGTGACGGAATCACAGCTATTGGCCCCTCGTCGCTGGCAGGATGAGTCCGGAGATCTCTGGACAACTTACCAGCGTATTCAGGAGAACCTGATCAAAGGTGGTTTGAACGGTCGCAATGCAAAAGGAGGACGCACACATACCCGTGCAATTAAAGGTATTGATGGTGATGTGAAGCTGAATCGCGCGCTGTGGGTGATGGCAGAAAATATGCTGCAACTCGCCTCATGAAGGATATCCCCGTGTTTGTTTATAGCCCTGTAGCTGGTTGTTACGGGGCTTTTTATTTTAAGGAGCCACCATGTCCGAACTGAATTTACCTTCGGTCTTCCCGATGAATGAGCAGCGTACCATCCGTCGTGCCCTGCGATTACTGGAGAAATATCAGCGGCAGCCCGGTGAGTCGTTCCTTGCCGCTAGTTTTGCTAAAAATTGGTTACAGCTCTATTTGGCAAAGCAGGAGCGCGAAGTCTTTGTTGTTATTTATCTCGATAATCAACATCGTCTGCTGGAGTATGAAACACTCTTCCTCGGCACGATTAGCCATACCGAAATCCATCCTCGCGAAATTGTGAAATCTGCACTGCGTCATAATGCCGCTGCGGTGATCGTCTCTCATAACCACCCATCTGGCATTACCGATGCCAGTAAAGCTGACAGAGCCATTACGTCCAGGATTATAGAGGCGCTGGGTCTGGTTGATGTCCGGCTATTGGATCATTTCATCATTGGTGATGGTGAAGCTTTGTCGTTTGCTGAGCATGGATGGCTATAAGAAGAGGAAGGGCTAATGAAAATCATCAGTAAGCTTCAGGCGATGGCAATTTATCGTCTGCATCCTGAATCCCGATTATTTCGCTTCTGTACCGGGAAATATTGCTGGTCCGGGAGCGTATGCCATTACTACGGTCGTGAAGTTCAGGATATCAATGGTGTTCTGGCTGTCTTTGCCGAGCGACGCAAGGACCGTATGTCTCTCTGCGCAGCGTCACTCTCAATTAACCTTATGAAAGGAGCTTAAGATGTCGAATAAGACACAGGCAGTGAATGACGATACTGTCGAGCCCTGGTGGGGCTTGAGTTGTAACGTCATCCCTTGTTTTGGTGCGCGTCTGGTTCAGGAAGGTAACCGCCTACATTACCTGTCTCACCGCGTCAATAAAGCGGATTTGCTCCATCTTGACCAGGCATTTCCTGTTCTGCTGAAGCAGGCGGAGCTCATGCTTACTAGCGGCGAACTGAATCCCCGACACCAGCATTGCATCACTTTCTATGCAAAGGGGTTGACCTGCGAAGCGGATACGCTGGGTTCCTGTGGTCACGTCTATATCTCCATTTATCCTACTCAACGCTAATTAACTTTAGAACTCACTTTTACGAGAACAACTCATGAATACTTTACCTGCAATAAACCAGCGGGCTGTTCAGACATGCTTATCACCCGTGGTTGTCTGGCAAATGCTGCTTGCTCGACTACTTGAGCAACACTATGGCCTGACCTTAAATGACACGCCGTTCAGCGATGAGGCTGTTATTAAAAGACATATCGAAGCTGGTATCACGCTTGTCGATGCCGTTAATTTTCTGGTGGAGAAGTACGAGCTGGTTCGTGTCGACCGCAGGGGATTTAGCTGGCAGGAGCAAGCGCCGTTTCTAACCGTTACCGATGTTCTCAGGGCCCGGTGTGCTACCGGATTAATAAATATTTAAATTCCTCGAGTTTCTTTCCAGATTTTTACATCTGCACTTTCCCATCATTTTATTCATTGCATAATGCGCCTGCCACTCCCGGCAGGCATGTTTGCTTTTATGGATGATTGACGATGCAAACAGAACCTGATGTATTAACAGAAAATAATGAACTCATCTGTTCGACCAATATCGAACGAGTAGTTTCTGGCCGCGATGCAGCACTGCTGCAAATTGAACAGCTCATACAACAGCTTGATGCCATTTCACGATTAACCTCAGAAGTTGGCGGTGGTACGGCGCAAGACTGGGCGATGAAAGCTGGGCACCGCTACGATAGTTGGCTGACTGAAAAGGTGGATAAAGCGATCCCTGCTGTCACCCGTAACATTGACCGTAGTATCTGGCGCGATTTGATGTTGAAGTCTGGCATGATGGCCTTGATGGATGCGCAGGCTCGAGACCAGTGGCATAAGAACCTGGAAGAGGGCGATCTTCCTGCTATCAGTGAGGCGAATATTTTCAGTACTTTTAAACAGTTACATCTGAACAAAATGGAAGTCTTTGAGCGCGGGATTATTAACGTCTTCAAAGGCCTGTCTTGGGATTACAAAACCAACAGTCCCTGCAGCTTTGGTAAGAAGATCATCATTAACAATCTGGTGACGCATAACCGCTGGGGATTTAGTCTTAATTGGGGTTGGCGGCGGGATCAGTTGGCTGACCTAGAGCGGATGCTGTTTTTACTCGATGGCAAACCAATACCTGACAACCGTGGTGATATATCTATCCGATTTATGGAACATATTCGGGATAACCCGGCTAAGAATGCTTACGAGGATGAATACTTCAGCATCCGCTACTTTCAGAAGGGAACAGCCCATCTGACATTCAAGCGTTTGGAACTCATAGAAATGATGAATGACATTATTGCGAAACACTATCCAGGGATGTTAGCTAAGCCCAACTGAAGTGGAGAGTTTCAGTTGCTCCCTGCTAATGAAATTGGCTAAAAAATGGGAGTACATACATTTTTGTAACTCATTGATTTTAAATAACTGCTAACTAAAATTGATTGAGTATACAAGTGAGTATATAGACTAAGTTGAGATATTTTTATATTTAATTAATTCAGTTGATTAGATTGATTTGGCGAGTCCGGCCTTCGCACCATAAGAACATCAAGAGACGTCAATGGACGTCTTTTTTTGTATCTGAAATCCCAGTTTTACAAGGCTTTTCCCCACTTTTCAGTCTTCCCAAGTATACTAAGGTCAACCCACATCAAGTACCTGCTGTTGGTATATGTGTTTGGTATCTCTCGATTCGATAATAGTTTGTACCAACAGAAGGAGATAAATCATGGCTCTTACTGATGCTAAAGTCAGGGCTGCCAAGCCTTTGGATAAATCGTATAAATTGACCGATGGTGATGGTATGCACTTAATGGTACATACCAACGGCTCAAAATATTGGCGCTTGCAGTATCGCTTTGGCGGTAAGCAAAAAATGTTAGCGTTGGGCGTTTACCCCGATATCTCACTCGCAGAAGCGAGAGAAAAAAGAGATGCAGCTAGAAAGTTAATTGTGAATGGTTTTGATCCCAGTGAAAAACGCAAAGAAGTTAAAGAAGAGCAACAGAAAGAATTTAATACATTTGAGAAGGTTGCTCGTGACTGGCATGCAACGAATAAGAAGTGGTCAGAAGGACATAGCCATCGCGTGCTAAAGAGCCTTGAAGACAATATCTTTGCTGCTATTGATAAGCGTAATATTGCTGAGTTAAAAACTCGTGATCTCCTTGAACCCATTAAAGCCGTAGAGATGTCTGGACGTCTTGGGGTGGCGGCACGTTTACAGCAACGTGTGACAGGTATAATGCGCTATGCCGTACAAAGCGGTTTAATCGACTATAACCCAGCACAAGATATGGCTGGTGCAGTTGCGACAGGTAAACGAGTCCACAGAGCAGCCTTAGAACTTAAACGCTTACCTGAGTTCTTACAACGCATTGATGATTATAAGGGAAGACCTTTAACTAAACTTGCAGTCAAACTTACCTTATTAGTCTTTATTCGTTCCAGTGAACTGCGTTTTGCCCGTTGGGATGAAATCGATTTTGAGAATGCCATGTGGACGATCCCAGCTGAGCGTGAGGCGATAGAAGGGGTTAAACACTCTCATCGCGGATCAAAAATGCGTACTCCTCACCTAGTACCTTTAAGCCGGCAAGCCATTGAGATCTTAAAACAGATCTATCAATTCAGCGGTAACCACGAGCTGATCTTTATCGGCGATCATAATCCTAGAAAACCAATGAGTGAGAACACGGTTAACAACGCATTACGAGTGATGGGTTATGACACTAAAACGGAAGTGTGTGGTCATGGTTTCAGAACAATGGCATGTAGCTCGTTGATTGAATCAGGGCTGTGGTCGAAGGATGCGGTAGAAAGGCAAATGAGCCACCAAGAGCGTAATTCAGTAAGAGCTGCTTATATTCATAAAGCAGAACATATTGAGGAAAGGCGCTTGATGGTGCAGTGGTGGGCTGACTTTCTTTTCGAAAATACTCATGCTTTAATCACTCCATATGAATTTGCAAAAAAAGTTAAATACCTTAACTCCTATCAGTAATATTGATGATGCTTTCTTGATTTGACCTAAATTATCCTAAGCAAAGGAATAATAATTAATGATTACTAAAAATATAGTTATCAGTGCATATAATTGTCTTAAGTCATATGCTTATTATGAAAATTTTAATTTCTTTTTAAAAGCAGAAGTAGCTCGCTTTGAAAGTACCAAGTTTTTATCAAAAGTAAAACGAATAGTTGAATTTTTTGAAAGCGATAATACAGATTTCAGAAAATGGCTCGATAAAATCGATGTTGAACTTTTGCCAAAGAAAATTGATAGTCATTTAGATTTTGAACAAAGAAGCGGAGCCCTCTTCTTAAGTAATAATAAAACAGCAGATGATTATAAAGTTTGTGCAGTGAACTATTTAATAACTGCTCCGATGGAAATATATATTATCGATACATTATGGTCTATTTTTGTTGGATCTATGCTTGATGATAATTTTTCGGAATCAGTTTACGGAAATAGGATCTCTAAATCAATAAAGAAATACTCTAAGGAAAATGATGATAGCAAAAAAATAAAAGCTAAAAATATTTTTGAAAGATACATTGATAACTATAATAGATGGAGAGATGGTGGGATTAATAAAGCTATTGAAGTTATAGAAAAAGATCGCAATGATGTTGCAATATTATCACTTGATCTCAAAGGCTTTTATTACAATATTTATGTTGACTTTGATGCTATTGATGCATTAATAGAAGAGCATCAGCTTGAAGAAATAAAAGAACTATCATTATTTCTTAATAAAAAATTAAAGTTAATGCATGAAAAATATAGAAATAAAATATCTCCTTTTATAGAGGAAACTCATCCGGAATCAGCTTCAAAGGGGATTCCAATTGGTTTTACATCCTCCGCGATATTGGCTAATTGGTATCTGGCTAATTTTGATAGAGATATTAAATCTAAGATTAATCCTTCTTACTATGGCCGCTATGTAGATGATATTTTGTTTGTTTTTTCTTCGCCTAAAATTGAAATAGAAGATAGAGGTAATGAGGTTGTTAATTTTATTAACAGAAGTTTAAGCGACTTTATAATTCCTACTGACGATCATAAAGGCTTCAAATTGACGTCAGAGTATCATGAGTTACCCATTCAAAAAGATAAGCTTATCTTTCATTATTTTAATAAAGATCATAGCCTTGCTGGATTGCAGGTTTTTAAGCAAGAAATTGAAAATAGAAGTAGTGCTTTTCGCTTTTTGCCAGAAGAGCATATTTCAAGTGATCTAGATAAGTTTGCATATGATATTCTATTTGATGGTTCTGTTAATAAGTTCAGGAGTATAGTTGGTCTGGCGGAAAATGAAACAGAGCTTTCTAAATATATATCCTCTCATATTTTAGCTCATAGATTATGTAATTTACCTTCTAACGAACATACCTTAAAGCAAATTACATTATTCTTTAAAGGTGAAAATGGATTAAGGTTTTGTCGATTGTGGGAGAAGGTTCTTTCATATACCTTAATTACAAGGAGATATGGCTTTTCAATAATGTTTTATAAGCAAGTTATTGAATTAATACGCAAGGTCAAATGGTATAGAAAAGATGATGGTAATGTAAGTGATAGAAATAATGAAGTTAGTGGTTTGGTAGCTGATAAGTTAAAGCAGGGAATTCAGAAATATATAGACATTTCACTGTGCTTAAATCTCGCATTGCTAGATTTAGATGTTTTGCTTGGGGATGAAAAACCACGAAATAGAAGTTTGGAAGGATTGTGGGATTTAATAAATCAGCATGATGAAATGCCCTTGATGATAAACAGATTTAGGAGAAGTAATATGATTCGCCATAATCTAGTTTCTTGGCCTTTAGCTAATTACACCAATTATGAAGGTGATCTTACAGAAGAAAATTTATATAGTAAATTACATGGCGTTTCACTGTCAAAAAGAAAGATTAATAAAACCCCAAGATATATCCATGCTGATGAAGAACAACTATTTGAATTAATCGATGCTTTGCATACCAATACTTTGAATGACTTTACAGAGGAAAATAAATATCATGAGAAAAGTTGCTCTGTAGAAAGTATAAAAGACAATAAAGCACTGGAGATAACGATCGATGTTGACGATGCTAAACATAATGACACAATAAAAATTGCTCTTGCAAATATGAAGGTCGAATACAAAGATATTGAGAGTGCATGTAGAAAAGATCAGTCGCCAAATTTAAGCTATGAGCGACAGAAAAATCTTTATCGTATTCTTAATTCCGCTACTGATGAGAAGGTTCAAATATTACTTCTTCCTGAGTTATCGATACCTGTTTCTTGGTTGCCATTTATGGCTGCACATTCAAGAAGAAAGCAAGTTGCTTTAATATTTGGTCTTGAGCACTGGGTGGTGAATGATCGTGCGAATAATATTTTGGTTGAGATGTTACCTTATACTTCCCATTTTAAGCATAAGTTCAGTATGTTGACATTCAGAGTTAAAAATCACTATGCACCAAGTGAAATTAAGATGCTGACATCATTGAGGCTGGGTGTTTCGTCTCCTGTTCCTGATGAGCAAAAATATCATTTAATAAAATGGAAAAATATATCGTTTTCAACGTATAACTGTTTTGAGTTAGCAAACATTGAACATCGGGCACTTTTCCGCTCAAAGCTTGATATATTATTTGCTAGCGTATGGAACAAAGATATTAATTATTATCAACATATCACTGAATCAGCCGCTAGAGATTTACACTGCTATGTTGCGCAATCAAATACATCACATTATGGTGGTTCGTGTGTTCTTCAGCCTACTAGTAGTACAATTTCCAATAAAATATATGTTAAAGGTGGAGAGAATCATTGTATTTTAACAGCTACGTTAAATATCTATGCGTTACGTGAGGCTCAATATCGCTCATTTAGGATAGATTCGGATTATATCAAAGATAATCCTCCAGGATTTGATTATGACGAACTTTTAGCTCGGGGTGGAAAATGAGTACTTTTTGGGAAGGGCTTCTGTCATCTAGCATTTCTTTAGCTGTCATTGGCTTTGTCTGTAAAATATTTTTAAAACATATTGTTAAAAGAGAATTGGAATCCTTTAAAAATAAACTGAAATATGAAAGTGATATAAAGATAAAGGAAGAAGAACGTAATTATGATATTCGGAAGACAAGGGATCTTGAGATTGGTCGTTGGGGACTAACTTTACTTAGTGCTGCGAATGGTTTTTTAGGTCGATTGTGTTATATCAAAGAACAGAGGGGACTTTCATCAGATCAATATATTATTGATAGCACAAAATTCTATTTGTGTCAGTACCTTTTCTGGGCTCAACTTTTTAGAAAGAATAGAGACTCTTCTGTTTTTTCCCCAACAAATGATGAGATGCTTATTACCGAGCTAATTAAAAATATTTCAATCACTTTACGAGAGAATACACTCGGTTTGCCTTGTATTCGATCTCTTGAACAGCAGTACATTGGCGATAGTCTCAATATTAACGGTGGGTGTATGACCTACAAGGAATTTATAGACGTCAACGTGTTGAGTCAATATTCAGCATTAAATGATTTTGTTGATTCTATCCTGAACGATAACAATAAAGAGTTTATCAATATAATCATTGTGTCCTTTCAAGATTTGAAATCTGGATTTGAGGCTACACTGCAAAAAAAATGATTTTACTTCTGGCGCGCAATGCTTCCCCCTCCTCGCCTGCCCGCTTTATGTATCGGTTTTAATGCAGCTGCGTGGAGGCGCTCAGGCCACGCCAGTGCTGGTGTGACGGGGTGTGAAAAATTCGAATATTTAAATGCAAAACCATGCACCGTAGGCGTGCATGGCTATTTTTAAAATATTAGCGGGTATTTTTACGGTTTAGTTCTGTCTAACGACGCGAAAAAATCAGGCTTTGTTCTGGTGAATATTTTACCTGATTATCTGCCTATGATGCTTTGTCTGGCTAAAACCTGATAGCAGTCAAAATATCCTTGTCATCTTCTGCGTAATCAATATTAACTCCGCTGACCAGATAAACGGATGCTATGATGTTTTATTATTATGTCTAAACCAATAAGTTTCATTGTTGGTTACTAAGCAGAGATTGGCTAGACTATGAGGGCATACGTATTATATTAACGAACTGCTGTTAGCTTTTTGTGCTCGGAATGATTGAAGATTAGGGGAGGTGATATTCCTCCGTTTTTACTCCAAAAACTAGCAAAACCTAATTTGTCTAAATCCTTCTCACCTAAGATTTACTCTTCTTCACCTTCTGTGATTAGGCCACTCTGTTTAAGCTGAATCGAAAGTTCTGCAAGAGGCTGCCTTAAAGCAAGTTCTAATTTAGACATATTTTCAATCATCCAATTTATGATGGTTGGCCATTGTTCTTTATCCATGCCATCAAAAGATTGAAGGAAAACTATTTGGCAACTTTTTCGTTCTGGTAATGGCCTCCATTCTAATGTATGACCAAAGGTATGCTCAATTTGTGATTTTTGTTCGAGTAAATGTTCAAATAGCCATGTGTTTTCTTGGGCATCAGCTCGGGAAAGATTGAGTTGTACTCGAGCATCTTTTTGCGAAAAAATCAGCTCATAAGGTACTCCACTGAGACCTGATCCCGCCGCTAACCAATGATCTGTTGATGGTGAGCGATTATTAAAAAGGTCGCAGCGACTGCGACGAAACTCTTCTAATGCCAAAGTCCAAAACTCACGTCGTAAGTAGTGGCGCTGCTGAAGGTCATTACCGGACGATTGTTCTTCTGCTTCTTTTTGTGCCATGCCGATCATGAACGATTCGGCTTCAGGAGTTGGGATAACTTGTCGAATATCGATAAAGACATCGTTACCAAAGCAATAAGGGGTTACTTTAAAACATTGAATACGAATATTAAATTGCATCAGCCATAATGCGGTATTAGTCACTTCTTTGCGAAAGTGTGCTGCTACCATGATGACGCGTTGTGTACCTTTGCGGTTAAGTACAACTTCACGTCCAATAAATTCAATAATGATTTCAGATGCTGAGCGTGTTTCATTTGGTTCATACTGGTTGAGATAGCGCTGAAATATGTCAATGATACTTTCTTGACGTAAATTAGCACAATACCCCGCATATTTTAGTGATTGCCACACCACATCACGGCCTGAATCATCAAGCTTATTTTCAATGATCACCAAATTACCATCTTTATCTAATGCAAGTAGATCTAAACGCTCTTTAGTTTCATCAAATCCCGCAAATTCTTTTTGTATAATTAACAGTTCATCGTTAACTTCTTCTTTTTTAGTTAATGCTTGCGGATTTTTAGCTAACCATTCTTGTAGATGTTCACGCTCACGGAAACCTAAGCTACTGAAAGACACTTCTTGTAAAGAGTGTAAGGTGTTTTCCTGTTTATCGACTTTATACATGAATTGCCTCTTTTAGTTCTTTTCAGTCTTAGGTAATGTAATTTCGCTGATCTCTTCCCAAAATCAGCGCCAGGTTAAATCAGAGATCCGGACCTTTTTGATCTCTTCCCAAAATCAGCGCCAGGTTAAATCAGAGATCCGGACCTTTTTGCAGACTTCGGATGAATTCCTCCGGAGTCTGGTTATTTAATGAGGAATGGGGTCTTTGCCGGTTATATTCCTGCCGCCAGCACTCGATCTTTTCCTGCGCATCTTCCAGCGACAAGAACCAGTGAACGTTCAGACACTCGTCACGGAAACTACCATTAAAGGATTCGATTAACGCATTGTCCGTCGGTTTTCCGGGCCGGGAGAAGTCCATCGTTACCCCGTTTTCATATGCCCATTTATCCAGCGCCTTTGAGATAAATTCGCTGCCGTTGTCGGTCTGAAACCGTTCCGGAACGCGGTGCTGTAACTGCTTCAGACGCGCCATTACCGTAACCACATCGTCACCCCGCAGACCCTGTCCAACTTCTATCGCCAGACATTCACGACTAAAATTATCGACTACAGTCA
>NZ_WSPG01000115.1:0-241 GCF_022819185.1 Morganella sp. HSTU-ASny43 | reverse complement strand
ATATTCTTGCATTAAAAGAGGCTTATCCTTGCGATAAGTAGAAAGAAAAATAGCCACAGTCCCTGTGGCTAAAATGATTTGGTGTGCTCTTTTCTTGTTATTTACTTCAGGTTGCCTCTCTCATAAGCTCCTTGATGGAAGACACTCAAGCGGTCGCAGCTTCAACTTGTTTTACAGGAACAAGATGACAACAATCGCTTTCACCGGTGTTTTCAAAAGTTGATAAACGGGTGATCAAGAG
>NZ_WSPG01000114.1:0-245 GCF_022819185.1 Morganella sp. HSTU-ASny43 | reverse complement strand
CACCCGTAGCTCAGCTGGATAGAGTACCCGGCTACGAACCGGGCGGTCAGAGGTTCGAATCCTCTCGGGTGCACCATTTGAACCCCACGATACTGTCATGGGGTTTTTATTTTGGCAAAAGAAAATGCTAAGATAAAAAATCAGTTCTGAAAAGATGTTTTAAGGTACGCACCCGTAGCTCAGCTGGATAGAGTACCCGGCTACGAACCGGGCGGTCAGAGGTTCGAATCCTCTCGGGTGCACCA
>NZ_WSPG01000113.1:0-246 GCF_022819185.1 Morganella sp. HSTU-ASny43 | reverse complement strand
GCTATGTAGCCCTTCGAGTACATATTACGGCAAACTTTTATAGCCTAGAGACTTTCTAGTAGAGATGGAGATTTCGAATGGAGATCTGGTTAGAGTTGCTTCACTTCGATAACACCCGCTGGCCACACAGTTCTCCGCGATGATCCGAGTTCTAATTTCGGTTCTCCTAATTTCGTTTTTCCTCAACCCCACAACAGGAAAGATGGTTAATTTGTTCGATCCGCTCTCGATTCAACGCTATTTGCC
>NZ_WSPG01000112.1:0-246 GCF_022819185.1 Morganella sp. HSTU-ASny43 | reverse complement strand
CAATCAGTGATCGGGTAATTACGTTTGCCTTTCCAGGGTCTGTTTTGGAAATTTAATTTTCAAATTTTCAAATTGAAATCGCATCCATTCAGCTGATTCAGTTTCTTTGGATTCCAACGACTGCAGTCTGCAACCGACTGAAATTTTCATTTTAAACACTTTGAAATTCATAGCCTTGAATTCATACTATTGACACCATAAATTTCATAGTTTGAAATGCATTCAGGCCCATAGTGAGGTCTACAA